>JBILBB010000014.1:0-12603 GCA_044353955.1 Candidatus Planktophila sp.
ATTTGAAATTCCCGGCAGACGATCTGCACCCTTGCCATTGATTACTGCATCTGGGCGAAGAGCCGTAACTCCTGCTTCGAAAGAATCACGCAGAGCCTCGACCTTCTTCGCATCATAAAGATCTGCTTCAACTGCTGCAGCAAGTGCAACGATGGATGGCGCATTGAGCGTTCCGCTTCGGATATCGCGCTCTTGTCCCCCGCCGTGAAGTAACGGTGGAATCTCAACTGCGCGACGCAAGATCAGTGCGCCGATTCCAAGTGGGCCACCAACTTTATGTCCGCTAATTGTCATGGCAAAGAGACCGAGTTCCGAAAAAGAAAGTGGCACCTTGGTAAAGCTCTGTACTGCATCGCAATGCACTGGAATATCGCCTGCAATCTTTACGACATCTGCAATTGGCTGAATAACGCCCGTTTCATTATTGCTATGCATTACCGAAATCAGAGCAATTTCATTCTTGCGCTTCTCGATGACCTCTTTGAGAAAATCGATATCGATAACACCCGATGCAGTAACGGGAATTTCTACAATCTCAGCGCCTTCATGCTCTGCCAACCAGTGAGCCGGATCCATAACTGCGTGGTGTTCAATGCTAGAGATAAGAATGACTTTCTTATCGGAGTGCCAGTAGAGCCCCTTTACTGCAGCGTTATTGGCTTCAGTACCTGATCCAGTAAAGATAACTTCACTTGCTTGGCAGCCAATCGCCTTGGCAATCTTCTCGCGAGCATCTTCAACATCTTTGCGAGTAGATCTACCCTCGGTATGAAGTGAAGAGGGGTTACCGAGTTTGCGCAGAGATGAGTTCATTGCATCGATTGCAGCATCGAACATCGGCGTAGTTGCCGCATGGTCGAGATAGACGCTCATAGGAGCAGTCTAGTTCGTAGAAGCGATTTAGCCTTTTTTGGCGAGAACGCCTTCGGTGGCCTTCGGCAATACGTTGAAGAGGTCGCCGACAACGCCGAAATCTGCAATATCAAAGATTGGCGCTTCCGGATCTTTATTGACGACGACGATTGTCTTGGAAGTCTGCATACCTGCGCGATGTTGGATTGCGCCAGAGATTCCACATGCGACATAGAGAGTTGGGCTTACTGTCTTTCCTGTCTGTCCAACTTGATGTGAATGTGGATACCAGCCTGCATCTGTTGCAGCACGTGATGCACCAACTGCGGCACCAAGTGAATCTGCAAATGATTCAACAGCTGTGAAATTTCCATCTGTTCCGCGACCGCCTGAAACGACGATATTGGCCTCTGTTAATTCAGGGCGTCCACCCTTAACAGGTGGCTGTGAAGAACTGATCTTTGCCTTCTTTGCATCTGCACCAACAACGGCTGTTGCGTTTGTAATTGCTGGAGTTGATGCAGAGAAATCTGCTTCAACGCTATTGGGGCGCACTGTAATGACAGGAGTTCCGTGGGAGACCTTGGAGTGCACTGTTGTAGATCCACCGAATACTGATTGTGTTGCTGTGCCATCTGCTGCAATATCAATGGCATCTGTGATGATTCCAGAATCTGTCAGAATCGAAACGCGTGCTGCTACTTCCTTACCAAATGCATGCGATGCAATAAGAACTGCAGATGGTGATTGCTCCTTCACAAGGTTTGCAAGTGCATCTGCTGATGCAGCAACTCCGTGAGAGATAAAGTCATCAGATTCAAGAACAATGACAGAAGAGATTGGGCCTTGGTTAACAGTTGCAGCAAGGGATGCGCCCTTACCGCTAGGTGCAAGAACTACCGCAGTAACTTCGCCCATGCGAGCGCCTACTGTTGCAAGTTCTGCCGTTGTCTTGCTGGCCTTGTCGCCTGAAAAGTCAGCGAGAATTAATACTTTGCTCATATCAACTTCTTCTCTGCTAGGAATGTCACGAGAGCGCTTCCGCCTTCGCCTTCATCGTTAACTTTTACACCTGCAGCACGTGCAGGACGAGGTGTTGCATCATTGACGACAGACCAAGCGCTTTGTGCGCTAACGCCAATTGCTGCTAAATCTCTCTGTTCGATTGTCTTCTTCTTCGCCGCCATGATTCCTTTAAAGGATGGGTAACGAGGTTCGTTAATCTTCTCTACAACGCTAAGTACTGCAGGGAAATCAGCTGAGATTTCATCAACTCCGGCTTCAGTAACACGAGTAATGGAAACTTTTCCAGCAGGATCAACGTTGACCTTTGATGCGAAGGTAAGTTGCGCCCAACCAAGGCGAGCGCTAATCATCGCTGGCACAACGCTCATACGTGCATCAGTTGATTCAGTGCCACAAATAACGAGATCAAAACCGCCATCTGCAATGACCTTCGTCAGAACTGCCGATGTTGAGATTGCATCAGAGCCAGCAAGCGCCGGATCGCTAATAAGAATTGCATCGTTTGCACCCATAGAGAGACCTTTACGAAGCGCCTCTGTTGCACGATCTGGACCCATTGAAATAAGTGTGACTGTGTGTGGTCCACCTTCTTCATTGCCACCATGTGCCTCAACGATGCGCAGCGCTTCTTCCACTGCATATTCATCGAGATCATTGAGCACTGCATCAACGTTCTCGCGATCGAGGGTGCCATTGACCATCTTCTTCTCAGCCCAGGAATCCGGGACCTGCTTTACGCATACGGCAATCTTCATGGTGGAGATGTTACTGACCAGTAGCCTTTTTCACAACGTATAAATCGCGGAAACTCTCAACCAATACTTCACTTTCTATTCAGTAACACTTTACCTTCAGCACTCTCACCGGTCCTCTCCCAGCCCCACTCTGCGCAGTATGAGAATCGCAATTGTCACCGAGGCCTTTCTGCCTCAGGTCAATGGGGTCACAAATTCAGTGCTTCGACTACTGGAGTACTGCAAGGAAGAAGGACATGACGTCTTAATCATCGCCCCTGAGAGCCAAGGGGCGCCCAATCAATATCTTGGTTACAAAATCAAACATGTACCTAGCATCTCAATGAAGAAATTGATCCCTATGGGAGTTCCAAAGAAATACTTAGAGCCGCTACTCGAAGGTTTCGCGCCTGATGTAATCCATCTAGCTTCTCCAATCTTCTTAGGACATTACGTCGCTCGAATTGCAAGAAAGTCCGGGATCCCTACAGTCTCTGTCTATCAGACAGATATTGCTGGTTTTGCAAGACATTACGGACTTACGATTGCACATAGCACTTTGAAGAAGTGGATATCTCGAATTCATCAAGCCACAGATATAACTCTTGCACCCTCTAAATGGGCCTGCAGAGATTTAGAGCAGAGTGGCGTAACTAATGTTCGACTTTGGAAGCGAGGAGTTGATACCGTCAACTTCAATCCTTCAAACCGAGATGAAGAACTTCGCAACACTCTCAGAGATGGCTCCAATAAGTTAATTGTTGGGTACGTCGGAAGATTGGCCAATGAGAAGCGTATAGATGATCTGAAGATCCTTGACCAGCAAGATGGAATTCAGCTCGTCATCGTCGGAGATGGACCTGCTGGAGCAAGGCTACGAAAAGAGTTACCCCACGCAAAATTTGTGGGCTATCAATCAGGAAAGAATCTTGCAAGATACGTTGCATCTTTCGATATCTTCGTTCACACCGGCAAGCACGAAACATTCTGCCAAGGAATTCAAGAGGCGCTCGCAGCTGGCGTTCCTGTCATTGGTCCAGATACAGGTGGTCCGGTTGATTTGATTGAACATGGAATTACAGGATTACTTATTGATACCGCCCTTCCACACGAATTACTGGTAGCTGTAGAGACCCTTCGATCACATAACTCCTTTGACCTCATGCAGCTTGCTGCTCGTAGATCTGTCGAACATAGAACGTGGAATTACATAAATTCCCAGCTAATGAACCACTACAGAGATGCTATTGGGCAGATCTCAAAGAAGAGAGAGATGGTCGCATGAGAATCATTCACGTAGCTAACTTCTACGGACCAAAATCCGGTGGAATCAAAACCACGCTTCACAGCTTGGGAGCGGGATATAGCGCTGACGGCGATGAATTCATCTTTATTGTGCCTGGAAAGAAATTTTCTCGTGAATCACAGGAGTTTGGTGGCTGCATCACTCTTCCTTCATGGCCTATCCCCTTCAGTGGTGGCTATCGAGTAATCAAATCTTCTAGAAAAGTGATATCTCTTTTAGATGCCCTCAAGCCCGATCGTCTTGAAGTTTCAGATAGGTTCACACTCTCCTGCCTCGGTCGCTGGGCGCATAAAAAAGGAATTCCAGCGATTGTCTTTAGCCATGAGACGCTTAAAGGTCTCGTCAAGAATTATCTCGGTCTCTCCCTTAATTACTTTGTTAAGTGGCACAATGCAAAGTTGGCTGGAAAATTTGACTACGTGATCACCACAACCAATTTTGCTTCCTCAGAGTTTCGTGAAATTGGCACCAGCAATATGGTGAAAGTTCCCTTAGGTGTGGATCTAGAGAATTTCTCACCAGATCGCTATAACGCAGAGCTGCGAACAAAGATGCTCAAGAATGGTGATGTACTTCTTGTGCATTGCGGCAGACTCTCACCAGAGAAGAAGCCAGAGCGCTCGATTCAAGCACTTCGAGAACTTCTCAATCGAGGTGTAAATGCTCGTTTGGTCTTTATTGGTAGCGGTCCTCTTCATAAGAAACTTTATGATTCTTCTCGAGATATCCCTGTAACTTTCTGGGGATACGTAGCAAATAAAAAGTTGCTGGCAGAGATGATTGCCTCTGCTGATATCTCATTGGCGCCAGGTCCAATCGAAACTTTCTGTCTAGCAGCGCTAGAGTCGCTAGCTAGTGGCACGCCTGTCGTGGCTTCCAATACAAGTGCTGTTGGGGAGTTCTTAACGAGCGATGATGGTGCTCGCGTAGGACTCACAGCAGAAAATAATGGTCCAGCTTTTGCAGATGCAATCCAGGAGATGCTCCACATCGCATCACGGGATTCGCAGTTAAGTTCACGTTGTAGATTGCAAGCTGAGAATTTTCCTTGGTCACAAACAATTTCAAAGTTGAACTCTTTATACCTAGAGCATCCGGTGCAGGCTGCATAATGAGTACGCCACTGACTTTCGCAGTAATCGGCGATAGCGCAGCATCAGGTGTCGGAGATTCAAGTGCGGATGGATCGTATTTTGGCTGGGGTTACCACCTAGCCGAAGCTTTTCTCGAACCAATTGTTTATATCAATGCTGCCAGACCCGGAGCCAAGTCTGATGAAGTGTTGAGCGAACAGCTCCCTAAGGTCTTGATTCATGATCCTGAATTAGTCGCCGTCATCGTAGGTGGAAACGATCTACTTCGAAACAATTTCTCACCAGAAATATTTGAGAAGAATCTCAATGAAACGTTGAGCCAACTTGTTCGCACGGGGGCAACAATCATGTTGCTCGAACTCCATGATCCGACAGAGATTGTTCCTATGCCTAGATTAATCGCACGGGTTTGCAGAAGGCGGGTACAAGCTGTCAATAACGCAACGCGGGCCTTAGCTACTCGTTATGGAGCAATCTTGCTTGAGACTCGCTCCTTGCCAGAGATTTATAACCGAGATAAGTGGCATGTAGATCGCATGCACCCAAGTCGACTTGGGCATCAATTTATCGCCGATAACTTTGGATATCTTCTGCGCAAGCGTGGATTTAATGTAGGGCAGATTGCGTATTCTGCAATCAATAATCGAAGTCGACGAGATTCAATTATCTGGATGCTCAAAAATGGCACACCTTGGTTCCTTAAGCGCAGTTTTGACCTTCTCCCCGCGCTGATTTTCCTCAGTCTTGCTGAGCTCTTTTATATGGCAAATCAGCGACCGCTCTCACACTCATCATCTCCAATAAACTCAATGGCAAGTTAGTTAGAGCGCACGCTTAGCTTGTTACTCGTTCGTAATCCCATATATTAGCCAGGTGCTTGCCATCATCGCTCCGGGTCAAGGATCACAGACCCCCGGAATGCTCAGCGCATGGATTGAAGATCCTGTGCAGAAAGAACTCCTAGCTACCTGGTCTGAAAGTGTTGAACTTGATCTCATTCATCTCGGAACAACAGCTGATGCCGATGAAATTAAAGACACTGCAAATGCGCAACCACTTATCGTCGCTGCAGGCTTATTGAGCGCACATGCTCTAGATCTATCTGGAAAATTTTCAGTTACTGCTGGTCACTCAGTTGGAGAGATAACTTCAGCTACCTTTGCGGGAGTACTTACGCCACTAGATGCAATGAAGTTAGTTCGCGCACGCGGAATAGAAATGGCGAAAGCGGCAGCAAAATCTCCTGCTGGAATGTCCGCTGTCTTAGGTGGCGATCGCGAAGTTGTTTTGAAGGCAATTGATGATCTCGGTTTAGTTGCCGCTAACGACAATGGTGGCGGACAGATTGTTGCAGCTGGCAGCCTTGATGCCCTGGCCCAGTTAGCACCCGAGGGTGCTCGCGTTCGCGCATTGGCAGTAGCTGGCGCATTTCATACCTCTTATATGCAACCTGCAGTCGAGCCACTGCGCTTGCTTGCTCAATCTCTGACAACATCAGAGCCTGACATATCTATCATCTCCAATAAAGATGGCGAAGTTGTATCAGGCGGTCGCGATGTACTAGATCGCATCGTCAATCAGATTGCCAACCCGGTTCGCTGGGATTTATGTATGGAGCGCCTTGCAAGCCTCGGGGTTACTGGTGTTATCGAAGTAGCACCTGCCGGCACGCTTGTCGGATTAATAAAGCGTGCAGTGCCTACAATGGAACAATTCGCTCTCAAGTCACCTGCAGATATCGATGCTGCTCGTGAATTCGCTGCAACTCACGGAGGCATCTAATGTCATCTTCAATTCAGAAGGTAATTGGCACCAAGACAGGTAGCGAGAGCCAGATTCTTTCAGTGGGTTCTTATCGCCCAAAGCGTTTAGTTCCTAACTCTGAGATTGTCGATCGCATCGAATCAAGTGATGAATGGATTCAGCAACGTACCGGAATTGAATCTCGTCGCTTTGCAGATGAATCCGAATCACTTCTTGAGATGGCTACATGGGCTGTAGAAGATGCCCTGAAGAATGCAAAACTTGCGATTACAGATATCGATACCTTAATTGTTGCAACGATTACCTTTCCATTCCAGGCACCATCTGCGGCCACTGCAATTTTGCAGAAGTTAGGCCATCCAAAGGCTGCAGCATTTGATATCAATGCAGCCTGTGCCGGTTTCTGTTACGGCATAGCAATGGCCCACGACTTCATTAAGGCCGGCACATCAAAGACAGTCCTTGTTGTAGGAGCTGAGAAGATCTCAGATTTCACAGACCCTAACGATCGTGCAACTGCATTCATCTTCGCAGATGGCGCCGGCGCAGTTGTTATCGGTGCAAGTAAAGATGCTGGCATTGGCCCTGTCGAATGGGGCTCTGATGCCGATAGCCGGGATGCAATTTTAATGAATCCATCTTGGATCGATGTTCGAGATGTTGAAACACAGTTAACGAAGGCTGGCAGCAAGTGGCCAAATATTTCTCAAGAAGGACAGAAAGTATTTCGCTGGGCAGTTTTCTCCATGAGTAAGGCCGCAGTAAAGGCGCTTGAATCTGCAGGCCTGACCGTTGACGATTTAGATGCCTTTATTCCACACCAGGCCAATGTTCGAATCATTGAAACGATGGCGAAAGAGATGAATCTGCCAGATTCTGTTGTGATTGCAGATGATATTCGCACCAATGGAAATACATCTGCTGCATCAATTCCGCTTGCAATGGATGCACTTCTGGCGAAACATCCAGAATTGCATGGAAAGCTGGCGCTCTTGATCGGATATGGCGCAGGTCTCGTTTACGCGGGCCAAGTTGTGAAATTACCGCCTAAACCATAATTTTTCTTGTAATAACTGCCCGATTACTGGGAAGTAAGCCTACTTTTC
The DNA here is from genome assembly GCA_044353955.1 of Candidatus Planktophila sp. Taxonomy (GTDB): domain Bacteria; phylum Actinomycetota; class Actinomycetes; order Nanopelagicales; family Nanopelagicaceae; genus Planktophila. The sequence goes on from JBILBB010000014.1 coordinate 7,883, forward strand.
ATAGACAATTACACACCTGTCCCCAAGACGGTAGTAAAAATGAGTAATCCAATAGGTAAAGGAATAACAATGGCGCTTTCACAAGCAGATGTACTTGCAGGAATCAAAGAGATTGTTGAAGAAGTAGCGGGTATCCCAGCTGCAAAAATCGAGCTCGATAAAAACTTCACTGACGATCTAGAAGTTGACTCACTGAGCATGGTTGAAGTTGTCGTCGCATGCGAAGAGCGCTTTGGTGTGAAGATTCCGGACGAGAAAGTAACTGAGCTTGCAACAGTAGGCGATGCAGTTAACTTCATCGTTAACGCAGCAGCGTAAGTAGATCCTTAAAAAGTAATTAGCGGTATGTCACAACGTCGCGTAGTAGTCACAGGCCTTGGAGCAACAACTCCACTGGGTTCCGATGTCGCCACAACTTGGAAGGCGCTTCTCGCTGGCCAGAGTGGGGTCCGTCTTCTTACTGAAGATTGGCGCGAACTACTTCCTGTGCACTTCGCTGCTCGCGTTGCGACAGAACCTGCAGATCAGATGGAGCGCGTTGAAATGCGCAGACTCGATCGTTCTGAGCAATTTGCACTCGTCGCATCTCGCGAAGCTTGGAAAGATGCGGGTTCACCGGACGATATTGATAAAGAGCGTCTTGGCGTTGTTATTGCATCAGGTATTGGTGGGGTCATCACACTTCTCGAACAATTTGTTAATCTCAATGAGAAAGGCGCTCGTGGTGTAAGTCCACATACCGTGCCGATGCTGATGCCTAATGGGCCAGCAGCAAATGTTGGACTTGAACTTCAAGCAAAAGCTGGCGTGCATACACCCGTCAGCGCATGTGCATCGGGCGCCGAAGCAATCGGTTACGCCTTTGAAATGATTAAGAACAATCGCGCTGACATCATCGTGACCGGTGGAGTCGAAGCTGCGATTCACCAATTGCCGATGGCTGGCTTTGCCGCAATGAAGGCGCTATCTACTCGTAACGATAATCCTGCTGCAGCATCTCGTCCTTACGATGTTGATCGCGATGGATTTGTACTTGGCGAAGGTGGCGGAATACTTATTCTTGAAGAGTACGAATCTGCAAAGGCTCGCGGCGCAAAGATCTACTGCGAAATCGGCGGACAAGGTCTTACATCAGATGGTTATCACATTGCCGCCCCTGATCCTGAAGGCTCTGGCGTACAGCGTGCAATTAAATTTGCACTGGCAAACTCAGGTCTATCGACAAAAGATATTGTTCACTTAAATGCACACGCAACTTCAACACCTGCAGGCGATGTTGCAGAAGCAAATGCGCTTCGCAAAGCACTTGGTGCGGATGCAGATCATGTTGCAGTATCTGCAACGAAATCAATGACGGGTCACTTACTTGGTGGCGCTGGCGCAATTGAATCTGTCTTTATTGTTAAAGCACTAGAAGAGCGCCTCGCTCCCCCAACAATTAATATCGAAAATCTCGACCCAGCGGTGACAGTTGATGTCGTTCGCGACACACCACGCCAACTTCCTGCGGGAGATATTGCTGCGCTCAACGATTCATTTGGTTTTGGTGGCCATAACGTGGTGCTTGCATTTAAATCGCTCTAATCTAGAGCCATGACACCGCCGGTCAATCTCCGAGATCCTCTCGACCCGGAAGCGCGCATCGCTCGCTTAGCTGATAACGATACTTACGAATTACTACTGCCTCGCACTGATTGCGGAATGGTTGCAGCTACAGCTTTAGTTAAGGGAAATAAAGTCGTTCTGTTTGCATCTGATCCCAACATTAAAGGTGGGGCGCTCGGTATTGATGGTTCACAAGTAATTGTTCAGGCATATCGCGCAGCGATGGGTGCACAGTCTCCCATCATCGGTATCTGGCATTCAGGTGGCGCACGCTTAAGTGATGGCGTTGCATCGCTCAATGCATTTGGTGAAGTTTTCCAAGCGATGGTTACTGCAAGCGGTCGAATTCCACAATTGTCACTAGTCGTAGGACCAACTGCAGGTGGTGGTGCATATGGACCGGCACTTACAGATGTTGTTGTACTTGCACCCGAAGGTCGCATCTTTGTCACTGGCCCCGATGTAGTTAAATCAGTAACCGGAGATATCGTTGATATGGCTTTACTTGGTGGGCCTGAAGCGCACAGCAAAAACTCTGGGGTGGCACACGTAATTGCGCCAAGTGAAGATATTGCTTTTCGCGAGATTCAAGATCTCATCTCGCTCTTTGCCAATCAAGGTCTGATGTCTGCAAGCGTTGAAGATGTTCCACTGGCCCACCTTGTACCCGAGTCGCAGCAGCGCATCTATGAAGTTCATCCACTAGTCGATGCAATCCTCGATAAAGATGGTGAGAAGTTAGAGCTTCTTGATATGTGGGCAGAGAATATGACCACTGTTATCGGCAGATTTGGTGGCCGTACCGTCGGAGTCATTGCAAATAATCCTCAAGTAATTGGCGGTGTGCTTGATTCAGCAGCTGGTGAGAAAGCTGCGCGCTTTGTACGCACCTGTGATGCATTTGGAATTCCACTAATCGTCATCGCCGATGTGACTGGATTCTTACCTGGTATTGGCCAAGAGTGGGAAGGTGCGGTCAGACGCGGTGCCAAATTGCTCCATGCATTTGCTGAATCAGTCGTTCCACGCGTAACAATTATCACTCGAAAGGCCTATGGCGGCGCATTCGTTGCAATGAACTCAAAGTCTCTGGGTGCAACTCGCGTCTTTGCATGGCCACAAGCAGAAGTTTCGGTGATGGGCGCAGTTGCAGCTGTGCGTGTACTTCATCGCAGAATACTTGCCGATCTTCCAGCAGATCAACGCGAAGGTATGGAGCTTGAGCTCGCAGCAGAGCACGAGAAAGTCTCAGGTGGCGTTGCTCGCGCAATTGAAATCGGCGCAGTCGATGAGATGATCGAGCCAGATAAGACTCGAAGCGCTATTGCAAAGGTGTTAAGCCAAGCTGAATATCACCGTGGTTCCCACGGCAATATTCCGCTCTAATTAATCTTCTTTAGTTGACTTTGAATGTCACTGAGACTGTCGAAGTCACAGTCTTTTCAATACTTGAGGTGTCATAGGATCCAGAATCTGAAATCTCGGTGGAATCTGGTGTTGTTACCTGGAAGACGCCTGATCGAACAGCCTGCACTGCCCCAACTTTTCCACCCACTGCCTTTGTAATTGCTTCTGCTCGAACCTTTGCATCCTTCATCGCTTCTTCAAGAAGTTGAGGGCGAAGCTTTGGAAGTGTTGAAAGGTAATACTGAGGTCCGTAATTATTTACGCTGACGCCTGCCTGCAAGATTGACCCGATTCCCTGTGCAAGCTTTGAAACGAGTTGAACATCCTTCGAGCGAACAACTACATCGCGAGATGCGCGGTAGTTGAGAATTCGGCCTGTGTTATTTCCATTTGCATACTCTTCATTTGCATATGTAGAGACTGAGCCAAGAGTCAGTTCATCGGCTGGAATTCCACCTTCGGTCAAATACTTACTTACAGCAGCAACATCATTGCCAACCTTGGTCACTGCATCAGAGACTGTCTGACGAGTCAGAGAAACATTGAGAGTCCAGACAGCATTATCAGCAGTTGCTGAAGTCTTTGCAGAACCAGTGACAGTAATTCCATTTGCACTTCTATCTGCAAACCCAGCACCAACCTGTACAAGTCCACCACCAAGTGCAATAGCTAAAATCAAAGCGATGGCGATGTAGAGAATTGATCTACGTCGCTCTTGGGATGTCATGGGTGCCTGTGTTGTCATGTTCTTATCCTATATCGCTCGTAACCTTGCTACTTCCTGCAAATCAACTCCGCGCATCGGTTCGAGGGCTTGATCCCAAGCTTCCCCGAGTGCTAACACTAAGTTCTCACGAACTTCTAAATCGTCAAAGTTGGTTAGTGCTTTTCGAATCACGTTCTCAGCAATAAGAATCGATCCACTTGCATCGATAGCTGCTCGATGGATTCCAAGCTCCGGAGTAAAGCGGAAGTATTCACCGCCACTGTTGCCAAACTCTTGCACTTCAAATCGAAGGTAATGCCAACTCTTGAGGGCAGTTGCAATCTTGGAAGCCAAACCAACTTCACCTCGATACTCAAGTGTCGTACGGATTGTTCCGGCAGCAAGTGGTTGATCTCTCCATGTGAAGTGTTGTGGCACACCAAGAAGTGAGTTAAGGCCCCACTCGATATGTTGGCGCAGGGCTGTGGGCGCAGAGTGGATTGTTATCAAACCTGCGAGAGAGCTGTGGTGCATGAAGTACTCCTACTAAGGCTGCTTTGTGCGACCTTCCCCGATCCACAATTGCGACTCTTTAGTAGTTTTGAGTACCTTATTTATACAACTTTCCCCTGACTTTGTGAATCCCCCACCTTTTTTGAGCGTGATTTCCATACTCAGGGTTGAAATTAGGAATAGGCATACCGTTGCGTAACGGGTACCCTTTTCCTTAGTCGGACGCTTTATCAGTACCCGTTGTTAGATTTACTTCTTTACTCGGTATGGCTGTAGCAAGACGAAGACTGGTGGTCGAGGAATTCTCGAACGCCTACACATATCGAAGGAATAGTAAAAAATATGGCAACAGGTACAGTTAAGTGGTTCAACTCTGAAAAGGGTTTCGGTTTCATTGCAGTTGATGGTGGCGGACAAGATGTATTCGTTCACTACTCAGCAATTCAGGGAAACGGTTACAAGAGCCTTGAAGAGGGTCAGGCAGTTTCAT
>JBILBB010000130.1:0-3377 GCA_044353955.1 Candidatus Planktophila sp.
TTAGAACTCAGCGCAACTATTATCGATGCCAGGGTTGCCTGGTTTACAACTGCTGCTGCAATCTTGCTCTTCCTTGGCGCTGTAACTCAATCTGTACGACGGATTAAAAGGGGGCGTAAATGAAGAATAATGAACTCTTCCGCGCCTCTGGAATCATGGCGATCGGGACCATCCTCTCGCGAATTACAGGTTTTATTCGTGCGCTGCTAGCTGTAGCTGTTCTTGGTACTGCACTACTTGCAGATACTTACAACGTGGCAAATACAATGCCAAATATTCTCTACAACTTGCTTGTCGGAGGCGCCCTCACCGCAATTTTTGTTCCACAACTTATTAGATCTTTTTCAGATGAAGATGGCGGCGATGGTTTTGCGTCGCGGTTAGTTACAACCATCTCAATGATTCTCTTAGTGCTTGTCGCACTTGGGGTGATTTTCGCACCAGCTTTAGTTCGACTCTATGCTCCAGAATTCTCAACTCCCGGTTTCGAAACCGAGCAAGCGATCGCTGTTGCATTTACGCGCTACTGCTTACCTCAAATCTTCTTCCTGGGTTTATTCACAATGCTTGGGCAGGTCGCTAATTCTCGCGGATCATTTGCACCTTTGATGTGGGCGCCAATCGCCAATAATTTAGTTGTCATCGTCGTCTTTGCTGGCATGCTTGTTATGCAGAGCTCGGTCTCTCTCGACACAATTACCGATACCCAAGTACAGCTTCTTGGTTGGGGAACAACCCTTGGTGTTGTTGTCCAGGCGCTTATTTTGATTCCTGTTGTTAAAAAATCTGGAATCCATCTGCGCCTGATGCTCGGAGTGAAAGGCCTCGGTAAATCATTTGGTCTTGCCGGTTGGACCTTGGTCTATGTTCTTATCTCACAGCTCGGATATTTAGTGACGGTCAATGTTGCAACTAGCGCCGCTGTTCGCAGTGCACGTGCCGGAATTACAACAGGTGTCGGCTTCACGCCATTCACAAGTGCGTATTACATAATGTTGCTTCCTTATTCAATTGTCACCATTTCAATCGTCACGGCGCTCTTGCCGCACCTTTCGAAACTTGCAATACAGAAGGATGTAGAAGAAGTTCGTAAGCAGTTAATTCGTGCCATTCGTATGGTGGGAGTAGTTACCGTTCCTAGCGCTGTTGCTTTGCTGCTCTTTGGCCCACTTATGACCCAGGCGCTCTACTTGGGTATCCCGCTCGAAGATGCTCGATATATCGGTTACGTACTCTCTGCGCTCAGCCTTGGGCTTGTCGCATTCTCAATCAACTTAATCTTGATCCGCGGATTTAACGCCTTTGAAGATACAAAGACTCAGGTTGTTTCTATCTTCATCATTAACGTTGTCTCGGTAGCGCTCTCTTACGTATTCCTTGCGGTACTCGATAGCAATTGGGTCACCGTCGGGCTCGGTGTTGCATTCTCTGTTAGTTACATTGTCGGGTTATTCATTACCGTGGCGCTACTGAAGAGACATATTGGCCCTCTTCGAATCACAGAGTTTGCTTCTCAGCATGGACGCTTACTCGTTGCATCATTGATGGGCATGCTTCCTTTCTTTGCAATTGCACTTATCTTCAACTGGTTCTATGACGATGCCCCACTTCCAATTCGCGCAGTGCGTTTGGCGCTCCTTCTCGGCGGAAGCGGTCTGGGTTATCTCTTGGCTGCTAAAGCATTTAAAGTGAGTGAAATCGCAGGTCTCAGGGGCTTCGCCACGTCTCTTCTGCAACGACGTCGCAAGAAGTAAAGAGGTCGGCGCGATATTCTCAGCCCTATGAGCTCTGATATTCGCGAAGTAGTAATTGTTGGTTCTGGTCCCGCTGGTTACACAGCAGCTATCTACGCCGCTCGAGCTCAATTAAATCCTGTGATGTATGAAGGTTCAGTCACTGCAGGTGGCGCGCTGATGAATACAACCGAGGTAGAAAATTTTCCTGGTTTTATCGAGGGAATCATGGGGCCAGATCTCATGGATAACATGCGCAAGCAGGCGAAACGTTTTGGTACAGAACTTATTACAGACGATGTTGTTGAAATGGATCTGACTGGTGATGTAAAAATCGTTAAAGATGGTTCAGGCAATACTGTAAAAGCTAAAGCGGTGATTCTTGCAATGGGTTCTGCATATCGCGAGATCGGGCTTGAGAATGAGAAGCGTTTATCTGGACGCGGTGTTTCGTGGTGTGCGACATGCGATGGCTTCTTCTTCCGCGATCAAACAATTGCTGTTGTTGGTGGCGGAGACTCCGCAGTTGAAGAAGCGACATTCCTGACAAAGTTTGCAAGCAAGGTTGTTCTGATTCACCGCCGCGATGAACTTCGCGCATCAAAGATTATGCAAGAGCGGGCATTTGCTAATCCAAAGATTGAGATGCTCTGGGATACAGAAGTCATTGATGTACTTGGGGCCGAGAAGGTTGAGGCTCTCGAGCTTCGCAACCTCAAGACTGGCGAAGTCAGCAAGCGCGATTTCACAGGGCTCTTCGTAGCTATCGGGCATATCCCTCGCTCTGAACTTGTTACATCTTCTATAGCGCTCGATAACGAGGGCTATGTAAAGGTTGAAGGTCGCTCGACCCGAACAAACCTTGCTGGCGTCTTTGCATGCGGTGATCTCGTTGATCACACATATCGCCAAGCAATTACTGCTGCTGGCTCAGGGTGCCAGGCCGCTCTAGATGCTGAAAAATTCTTATCCCACTAGTAACCTCGCCTCTATAAACCGTTATAGAAGTTATTGATAGATAAATAGGAGTAAAGATGAGCGCACCAATCAAGGTAACAGCTGCTGATTTCGATGCAGTTGTATTGAAGAGCAGTACACCCGTTTTAGTTGATTTCTGGGCTGAATGGTGTGGACCATGCCGCGCAATCGCTCCAATTCTCGATGATATTGCTGCAGAGCACGGAGATAAGTTAAAGATTGTAAAGCTCAACACAGATGAAGAATCTGCGATTGCAATTAAATATGGGGTTACATCGATCCCTATGCTTAATGTTTATGTCAACGGTGAAGTTGTTAAGACAATCATCGGTGCAAAGCCAAAGCCAGCTCTTCTAAAAGAGCTTGAAGGCTTCATTTAATTAACCTTCTCGGTCGAAGGTATCCGTTATGAAAGAGATGTCTCCAGATGAGATTCGCTCTTTCCAGCAAGAACGCGGTCTGCATGTTACGGGTGAACTCAACGAATCAACGCTTCAAGCTTTAGAGGAAGCGCGCTGGAAGTTAGGCGATCGCTCTTTATATCTTCAACAATCTCCATTTATGCGCGGGGATGATGTTGCTGCGTTGCAAGCGCGTTTAACTGAGATGGGCTTTCATTGCGGTCGCGTTGATGGCATCTTCGGTCCAATGACAGAAGCTGCAGTG
>JBILBB010000131.1:0-3375 GCA_044353955.1 Candidatus Planktophila sp.
CTGAAGGCAATTCACCTGAAATGATGTGGTTGCGCCAACTTCATGAATGGCAGAAGGAGACCGAAGATCCTTCTGAATTCCTTGAAGCACTTCGTTTTGATTTAGGAAGCCCGGAAGTCTTCGTCTTCACACCGAAGGGATCTGTTGTGGCACTTCCTGGTGGATCAACACCAGTTGACTTCGCCTTCTCTGTTCATACAGATGTTGGCCTGCGTTGTGCGGGTGCAAAGGTAAATGGTCGCCTCGTTCCACTCGAGTCGAAGTTAAATAACGGTGACGTCATCGAGATTGTCACCAACAAGGGTGAGCACGCTGGTCCTAGCCGTGATTGGCTCAACTTTGTTAAGAGCCCGAGAGCTAGATCAAAGATAAAAGCGTGGTTTAGCAAAGAGCGTCGGGAAGAAGCAATCGACGCAGGTCGCGAATCGATAGCTCGTCAGATGCGTAAAGCTGGCTTACCGCTGCAGAAGATCTTCGCAGGACATGCTCTTCTAGAGCTGGCACACGATATGCATTACGCAGATATCGATGCGCTCTATAGCGCAGTAGGAGATGGCCATGTATCTGCCTCGTCGATTATTGAGAAACTTGTTGCAAGTATTGGCGCTGAGGACTCACATCCTCAGCCGACGATTGAGAATATTCCAACCGGAGTCCAAGCAACTCGCAGAACATCTAGTGCAATTGAAGTTGAGGGCGTGGATGATGTTCTTGCGAAGTTGGCGCGTTGCTGCACACCGGTACCAGGTGATGCAATTATGGGCTTTATAACTAAGGGATCTGGAATTTCTGTGCATCGAGAAGATTGCATCAATGCGGGAGATTTACGAGAGCATCAATCTGAACGAGTTGTTGGAGTGAAGTGGCTAGCCGGCGCTGCAAGTATCTTCCTAGTTAATATCCAAGTGGAGGCACTTGATCGTGCACGCTTGTTAGCGGATGTTACTCGCACGCTCTCAGAACAGCATGTAAATATCTTGAGTGCGGCTGTTAGTACATCAAAAGATCGCGTTGCTATCTCACGATTTACCTTCGAAATGGCAGATGCCAAGCACCTAGATTCAGTACTAGCGGCAGTGCGAAATATTGAAGGCGTGTACGACGTCTATAGAACTTAGTTAACCGAGGCCCTAGTTAAATTCAGCCCTAGTTAAATTCAGCCAAGTGCTTCTTCGCCTCTTCGAGCCAGACAGTTCTTGCCTCTGCTGATTCGAGAGCTTCCTTCGCCTTCTTATCATTTCCTGCAGCCGATGACTTTGCTGCAACCTTCTTATAATTCTCAATAGATTCAGCAAGTTGTGCAACTACTTCAGCGGCACGAGCCTTCGCTGCAGGATCTGTCTTACGCCAGAGTTCAGCTTCTGCAGTCTTGATCTCATCTTCAACCTTGGCAACGCGAGCATCAAAGGCCGCTCGCTTATCTCGGTGAGTGATTCCAATCTTCTCCCATGAACGCATTAGATCGCGGAAGGCGTTCTTAGCAACCTTCACATCAGTAAATGGAACGAGAGCTTCGATTTGGAGAATGAGTTCTTCTCGCTTGGCTAAGTTCGCTTCCATTGAAACTTCACGCTTCTCAAGGTCTGCATTCTTTGCAGCGAAGAATTGATCTTGAGCTGCTTTAAATCGAGCCCAATTCTTGGCATCATCACTATTCTTCCCGCGCCCTGCAGCCTTCCAAGAGTCCATAAGGACTTTGAAGCGACGAGCAGTTGCTACCCAATCAGTGGATGTAGCGAGTTTCTCTGCCTCTTCAATGATTGCCTTCTTAGCGGCTGTTACCTTCTCTGAGGTTGCCTCTAGTTGTGCGAAGTGGGTACGACGACGCTTATCAAATTTATTTCGTGATGCTGAAAAGCGCTTCCAGAAATCGCCATCAGTCTTCTTATCTAGACGAGGGGCTGCCTTCCACTCTTCAAGGAGTGTCTTAAGGCGATCGCCAGTTACCTTCCAACTCTCAGAGAGAGCAAGGGATTCTGCTTCGGCAACAATCTTCTCTTTCTCAACAATGATCTGCTCGCGACGCGCAGCCTTGGCGGCACCTTCAGCAGCCTTCTTCGCTTCATAAGCTTCACGATGGCCTTCGATAAGAGGTTCAATCTGTTCGACTGACTGTGCAAGCGCCGCAAGATCTCCTACGCCGTTAAGTTCGCGAACTTGCAGGCGCAACTTTTTAACTGCTTCATATGCATCTTGAGGAACCATTGCACCGCTTGTAATACGTGCTGCAGTGAGCGCAACTTCTGATGCTAGTGCTTCAAATTTTCTAACGAAATATGCAAGGGCTTCTTCAGCGCTCTTTCCTGGGTATGAACCGACAGGCTTTTCGCCTTCATTAGTTCTGACAAAGACCGTTCCATCTTCTCCAACACGACCAAATTGTGAAGGATCTCCGATAAGTGCAGATGCGGCGCTTGGTGCTGAGTGAGTGTTTGCCATAGATGTCGGATTAATGTCGGTCATGATTTCCCCTTTTGCGCGTCGGCCGTGGCCTTCGTTGAATGTGAGCGAATGTTGAAGAGGTCAAAGGTACCCTGTGCACGCAGGTGTAGTAAATCCACGCAAGAAATAGGGGTCTTTCATGCTTGTTCTCTCATATCCAGCCCCGATGTTTGCAACGAATTGCTGGGTGATTGCAGCGAGTGAGGGAAGTGAGTGCCTCATCGTGGATCCTGGGATGCCAGATATTTCAGCTGAAGTCTCGATGATGATTGAGGAACATAAACTCAAACCTGTCGCGGCTCTTCTTACTCACGCTCACTTAGATCACACTTTTTCAGTTAAACCACTTGCAGATGGCTATGGAATTCCGACATATATCCACTCAGAGGATCGGAGATTCGTTGCTAATCCAGAAGGGTTGCACGGAGAACAATTCAATGACCAGCTACGTGGAATGACCTTCGCCGAACCGAACGATGTACGCGAGCTTCGTAATGAGCAACTCCTTGATTTGCTCGGAATGAAGGTGAAAGCGATCCACGCACCTGGTCATACAAAAGGATCTCTGATGTATCTGCTAAATGATGAGATTTTGATTAGTGGAGATGTTCTCTTTGCGGGTTCCATCGGAAGAACTGATCTTCCAACCGGAAGTCATAAAGAGATGGTTGAGACACTTCGCAAGAAGGTTCTACCTCTCGATGACTCGATACGCGTGCTCACAGGACATGGTCCTGAGACAACGATTAAATTCGAGAGAAAAAACAACCCATATCTGAAAGAATTAACCTCATGAAGTACGAGAAACTCCAGGCGCCCAAGGGTGTACGTGAATACCTGCCGCCCGAATCAAGCGCCTTTGAGTGGGTACGCGAGAATCTCATCGCTCCGGCAAAAGCATCTGGCTATAAATTGATGGAGCTTCCAGTATTT
>JBILBB010000132.1:0-3367 GCA_044353955.1 Candidatus Planktophila sp.
CCGGAACACTCAATGGCGGCACTCAAGTACTTCAATCGGGATTCCAGATTTGGGGCAAGATGGCTTCCGGAACTCTTGCAGCTCCGACATCTTTGGCTCAAAGTCAGCAAAGTTCATCTTCCACTCGTGTTTCATGGGGTGCGGTAGCAAGTGCAACCGAGTATTTAGTTCAATATAAGACAAGTGCGCAGAGTTGGTCGCAAGGAAGCACTGTTCGAGTTACCAATCCAAGTGCATCACCTTCAGCGACTCTTACAGGACTTACTGATTCTTCCTACAACCTTCGTATCTGGGCGCGAGGCACTGGCAACCTTTATGCGTCGACAAGTGGATCACTTACTCTCTCGCTGGATCAAACTGCACCGACAATCACGGGACCTTCATCAGCAACGGGTGCAACTTCTGCAAAATCTATTGCCGAGAACTCAACTGCAGTTCATACCTTTACTGCAAACGAATCTGTAACATGGTCGGATAGCGGCACTGATTCATCTTTCTTCTCCATCGCATCCAATGGCGATCTCACAATTACTGCTCGTGACTTTGAATCACCGGCTGATTCAGGGGCTAACAACACGTATGAAGTGGTCGTGACGGCAACAGATGCAATGGGCAATGCCAAGAATCAAACGGTTACGATAACAATTACTAACGTCAATGAAGCTCCCTCAATCACCATAAATGGATCTGGTGCGACCCATGCCATCAGCCAGGCAGAGAACACCACTTCAGTAATTACTTATACAGCGACCGATGTGGATGCTGGCACTTCTCTCTCATTCTCAATATCAGGAACTGATGCGGCTGATTTCGCGATTAACTCATCAAGCGGGGTTTTAACCTTTGCGGTAAGCCCAGATTTTGAAGCACCTGCAGATAGCGATGTGAACAATACTTATGTAGTGATTGTCACTGTCTCAGACGGTTCACTAACTGATACACAAACCCTGACGGTAACAATCACAAACGTTAACGAGAACTCAAATATTGGCGCACCAACGGTTTCTGGAACCATCAGTAAAGGAATAACGACAACAATCACAGTAACTTCCGATGTTGCCGGAAAGGTTCGATTCTTTGTTGGCGGGAAGAGAATCACCAATTGTTTGGCACGCTCGACAACAGGTAGCTCTCCAAGTTTCTCAGCGACTTGTTCCTGGAAACCGCCGGTGACGGGTAGGCAGAGCCTGACAGCGAGAATTACTCCGACGAATAGCTCATTTACTACAGTTACTTCAGAGGCAACATCAATCTGGGTCGTAAAGCGAAGTAACTCAAGATAACCGGCGTAATCCACGCTCAATTTCACTTATCCACAGCCCAACGGTAAAGTTCACCCTGTTCAACGAGTAATCGATTTCCCGTGATCCAAACCGGGAGGCCTCCTGAACAGTAGTAATAAATGAAAAGGAAATGACATGTCATTAACACCAGAAGTAAAGAAAGAAATCATTGCAAAGTACGGATCATCTGCTACTGATACAGGAAGCCCTGAAGCTCAGGTCGCTTTGTTGTCACGTCGTATTGAAGACATCACAACTCACTTGAAGACAAACCCACATGATCACCACAACCGCCGAGGACTATTGCTTCTCGTAGGCCGTCGTCGTCGTATTTTGCAGTACCTTGCAAAGACAGATATCAACCGTTATCGCGCAATTATCGAGAAGCTCGGTATTCGCCGCTAATTAATTATTAACTACACGCCGGGGGACTAATGGTCCTCGGTAGTGGTTTCCAGATGCAAGCACTAGATGTTTGGCATCTGTGAACTTCGATCGAAGATTCATTTGTTTCGCCTCGCGTGTAGTTACCGCTCTAAGGTGCATTTATCGTGCCTTAGAAAAAGAAGGAACGAAACAAAGGAGGACCCATGGAGGGTCAAGACGTTAAGTCAGCAGTAGCCGTTATCGATAACGGAAAGTTCGGAAAGCGCGAGATCAAGTTTGAAACTGGTCGCCTCGCAAAGCAAGCAGCAGGAGCTGCAGCTGTTTATCTAGATGATCAAACAATGATCTTCTCAGCTACAACTGCATCAAAGTCACCTAAGGATCAATTCGACTTCTTCCCACTTACAGTGGACGTTGAAGAGAAGATGTATGCCATCGGCAAGATCCCAGGTTCATTCTTCCGTCGCGAAGGTCGTCCATCAGAAGAGGCAATTCTTACCTGCCGTTTGATCGACCGCCCATTGCGTCCATCATTTATTAAGGGACTTCGTAATGAAGTTCAGATCGTTGTGACAGTTATGGCACTCGATCCAGATCATATGTATGACGTCATTGCAATCAATGCGGCATCTATGTCTACACAGCTTGCAGGTCTGCCATTTTCTGGTCCAATCGGTGGTGTACGTGTTGCACTTATCGAAGGTCAGTGGGTTGCATTCCCTAACCATTCACAGGTTGAGAACGCAGTTTTCGATATGGTCGTTGCAGGTCGCGTAACAGCTGACGATGTAGCAATCATGATGGTTGAAGCAGAAGCGACAACTCGCACAATCGGTCTTATCGCTGAAGGTGCATCTGCACCAACAGAAGAGATTGTTGCGCAGGGTCTTGATGCTGCAAAGCCATTTATCAAGATTCTCTGTGATGCACAGTCAAAGCTTGCAGCAGTTGCTGCAAAGCCAACAGCTGAATTCCCAGTCTTCTTGGATTACCAGGATGATGTATTTGCAGCAGTTGAAAAGGCTGCAAAGGATGATCTTGCAAAGGCTCTTACAATCTCAGGAAAGCAAGAGCGCGAGACAAAGATTGACGAAATCTCAGCTGCAACTAAGGAATCTGTCTCTGCTGCCTTTGAAGGTCGCGAGAAGGAAGTTCCTGCAGCGTTCCGCTCACTGACAAAGAAGCTTGTTCGTCAGCGCGTACTTCGCGACAAGATTCGTATCGATGGTCGTGGTCTTCGCGATATTCGTGCGCTCTCTGCTGAAGTTGAGGTTATTCCTCGCGTTCACGGATCAGCAATCTTCGAGCGTGGAGAGACTCAGATTCTCGGAATCACAACTCTTAATATGCTCAAGATGGAGCAGCAGCTCGACACAATGAGCCCTGAGACATCAAAGCGATACATGCACAACTACAACTTCCCACCATATTCAACTGGTGAAACAGGTCGCGTAGGAACACCAAAGCGTCGCGAAATCGGCCACGGTGCTCTTGCAGAACGTGCTCTTCTTCCAGTTCTTCCAACTCGCGAAGAGTTCCCTTACGCAATCCGTCAGGTCTCTGAAGCACTCGGTTCAAATGGATCTACATCTATGGGTTCTGTCTGTGCATCAACACTTTCAATGCTTCAAGCTGGTGTGCCTCTTAAGGCTCCAGTTGCAGGTATTGCAATGGGTCTTATCTCAGATACTGTCGAT
>JBILBB010000133.1:0-3355 GCA_044353955.1 Candidatus Planktophila sp.
TCAACCAGAGGGCTACTCAATTTCAAGCGCACAAATGAGCGCAGAAGAGAAGGATTCAATCAGCCACCGAGGAAAATCACTCCGTGCGATAGCACCTCATGTGATCACTTTGCTGAATACCCTGGGCTAAACTTCTCCTATATTCCCAAGCGAATTATCAATACTCATAAACTCGAGATTAACCCAAGGAGATCACCGTGGCAGTAAAGAAGAAGTCAGCAGCTAAGAAAGCTGCACTGAAGAAGTCAACTGCGAAAAAGTCAGCAGTTAAGAAGGCTGTAAAGAAGTCTCCTGCTAAGAAGACTGCGGCGAAGAAGACAACTGCGAAGAAGAAGGTTGCCAAGAAGACAACTGCGAAGAAGAAGGTTGCCAAGAAGACAACTGTAAAGAAGAAGGCAGTTAAGAAATCTGCTGCCCGCAAATCTTCAGCATCTCAGGTAGTTATTCCTCCAGTTCCATCAATTGGATCTTCATCTCGCGTCAATGTTTCAACAACTCCTGCAGCGGCAACTCCACGCCCAGCATCTAAGGCGCCTTCAAGCTCAAAGCCAGCAGCAAAGAGCCAAGGCTCAACGAAGGTTCTCTTCGCAGTACTCGTTGGAATTCTCCTTATCGGTGCATTTGTAATCTCAGGATCAGATAAAGATGGCGATGATGCTCCAGCTCCAGTTCCTGCAGTGACAGAGACACCAGAAGCATCTGCAGCTCCTGAAGAAACGATGGAAGCAACAGAGCCTGCAGAACCTGCAGCAACAACAGGTGAAGCACCTTCACGATTCATTGGAAATTGGAAAGATAGTTCAAAATCAGTAATGGTCATCACTTGGAAGGCTCCAATGGGAGATGTCACAGGATATAAAGTTGAGACTCGCTCAAATCTCGGAGAGTGGAAAGTTGTTTCAGAAGTTTCAGCAACAACATACTCTGCAGAGTTTGCAAAGGGTGCAACTGATGGATCTACATCATTCCGAGTATCAGCTGTTTATGCAGATGGAACTCTAGGCGTTGCAACACCATTCGGATTTGCAGGTCAATTCGAATAAAGATTTAATTAAAAAACCCCAGCTGATATCAGCTGGGGTTTTTTATTGCCTTACAAATATTTCTTAATCTCACTCACATATGCCTCAACACCTGCCGGCACTAAGTGCACGCCATCTGGTGCAAAGTACTCAGGGCGACCTTCTGAAACTGAATTCCAATCGATCACTCTGACATTTGAATACTGTGAGGCTACTTGTGAAAGAAGTGAATTATTCGAATCTCGCCATGGCCTTGGAACTGCGGTATTCACAACGATGATTGAACTTTGGCTCTTCACCAACTCAAAAATCTCTCGCACAACTTCTTCTTGAAGAAGACCGTTATTGCCGAGGTTGAAAATTACTGGTGAATCACCTGCTTGAGCTATATCTCGCTTCATGACATCTAGAAGTTCGGGAGCCTGACGGCCAATACGTGCATTAATCAATGAGACTGGAGCTACCTCGTTGAGAGAGGTTCTAATCCCCAGAATGACAGAATCACCAGTGAGCCAGATTCCTTCAGAAGATGGGTTAGGGGGGCTGACTTCAGGAGAAGTGAGCGATTGCTCGATAGCAGCTCTCTGCTCGTTTCCAATCGAAATTGCTCGAACGCTCACTACCGATGAAAGTGCCAAGACAAAGATAAAGATGGAGATGAAGAACCTAGTCTGGCGAGATCTCTCCTTCTTAGTTCTGTACTTCAGCCCTTTAAACCAATACTTAAGCGCACCTCTACGAATTGGAATTTCAACGTAACGCAGCGAGATATCAGCAAGAGCAAAGACAATAAGAATTCGAAGTGAGTAGAGCGCCCATGTCTGCCCTGCTAGATCAACTGTTGGGCGAGTAACTTGAAAGATAATCCAGTGCCAGAGATAGATTGCATATGAACGCTGGCCGATCCAGAGCAGAACAGGATTTTCGAGAATAGGAGCAAAGCGTGATGCGGGGTGTACGACAGACATAATGATTGCGGCGCCGAAGATTGCAGCAAGCGGGAATGCGATTTTGTAGAGCGTTGGGTCGCTCTCATCAATAAACAGGAATGTCGCAAGAATTCCGATAAACCCAAAGACCCCAACCCCATCAATGAAGTTCTGAGCTTGTTTAGTCAGGGTCGTTGTGAAATTCTGCGGAATCCAACTGACAGCCAGCGCAGCACCTAGAAAGAGTCCGATGCTGTGGGTATCTGTACCAAAGTAAATATGGCTGACATCCGAGCTGTTCGATGCATCCAGTGAGAGCGAGACAATAAGAAGAGTTATTCCTGATGCAGCTGCAATCGTAAGAGCTGCAAAGGGAATCCGATTCTTTCCTAACTTTTTAAGGATGAAATAGAGAATCAGTGGCCATACGAGATAGAACTGAGCTTCCACGGCCAGTGACCATGTGTGTTGTAGAAGAGGCGGCCTTCCGATACTTTCGAAGTAATCCTGTTCTCGGGCTACGAGCCACCAATTCATAGTGCCTGTTAGGGCAAATGGCATATCTGTCACAAAACGCTTGATGGTATCTGGCGCCCAAATTCCAATTGCGATTGTGGTTGTTACGACGGTGAATAAGAGCGCCGGAAGTAAGCGCCGAGCTCGCGCAAGATAGAAACCACGTAAATCTAAGCCACCGCTTTGCGCGATTGAATCCAGTAAAAGTCTAGTGATGACATAACCCGAGATAACGAAGAAAAGATCAACACCGAGAAAGCCACCAGGTATCCAAGAAAAACCTAAGTGATAAAACATAACTGCAATGACAGCCAGGGCTCGTAACCCATCGATTGCAGGAATGTATTGGATACCGCGTTTGGTAGCCATGAAAATTACTTACGCTTTGAAGTTGTCTTCTTAGCTGTACGTTTTGCAGGAGTATTTGAACTCTTCTTTGGAGCTTCAATCGCTGCGGAAGTTCTCTTACTCTCAACGCGTATTGGAGCCGACTTCTTCACAGTTCCATCTTCATTGAGTGCAGTATTTACAATCTCTTGCATACGGCTAAGGCGTGCGAAAGATGAATCGAGCTTCTCGCGTGATTGAGCGATCGCAGCTTCAGCTGATGTGAGCGCCTGAGTCTGTGCACGGTAGAGACGCTCTGACTCTGAAATCATATCTCCGAGCCAAGCGCGGAAATCATTAACATTTCCAGAGGCCTCAGAGATGATTCTCTCTGCTTCACGGCGGGCAGCTGTCGCAAGTGCTACCGCTTCACGACGCTTGAGATCTACAACTGACTCTGCTTCGCGCACCTTGGCATCAGCCACGGCAGCAGCTTCACGACTTGCATCACGGATAAGTTCTGCAGCCTCTAACTCTGCAGCAGAAATGTATTTACGGCCA
>JBILBB010000134.1:0-3351 GCA_044353955.1 Candidatus Planktophila sp.
GACAACGAAACATTTGATGCGATCGCCGTGGTTAAAGGTTTCCCCTGGTACTTGTTCTTGCGGCGGAACACGACCTTCGATGCGGCCAAGGTTGACGTTAATCATCTTTGGATCGCGACCCTGTTGCACGATTCCAGAGATGATGTCTCCGACAGATGTAGTCAGCTCTCCAACAATCTCGGCATCATTTGTCGCACGCATCTCAAACTTAATAGTTTTGCGAGCAGTCGACGTTGCAACTCTTTCGAATCCTTCGACTTCCAGAATATCTTCGCTGACACGTTCGCCGAGCTCATTAAAGGTCGGAACATAGATATTGATAACGCCTGTCTCGCGATCCATTTGAACGCGTGCATATCGATTTGGTTCTGGAGTCTCCGTGTAGGCGGTGAGCACCGCTGCTTCGATTGCCTGAATCAACCGCTCAAGCGGCATTCCTTTTGCTTCGGTTAATAGGACGAGCGATGGAATATCGACGCTCATTCTTTATCGCCATCTTTGCGATTAAATTCAATCTCAACTGTTGCCCGTTTGATATCGGTAAGCGCAACTACAACTTCCTTGACATCCTTCTTCTCGGTAATGCTCAAGGTGACGCCGTTTTCAGTATTCGAAAGTATGCGACCTGTGATGGTTACTCCATCGGTCTTTGTGACTTTGAGAAGTCTGTCGACATTCTTGGCGAAGTGACGTGGAAGAGTAAGGGGGCGATCGATTCCGGGCGATGTGACTTCAAGAGTAAAGGGGGTCTCTCCCATAAATACAGCCGCATCTAAAAGCTCAGAGACGAGCTTTGATGCCACGGTTACTTGATCAAGATTAAGTCCGCTCTCGCCATCGACAATAACGGTAACGATGCGATGTTGGCCGGGGCTTACGATATTTACATCTTCAAGGAAATATCCAGCTTGATGTAGCGCTGGAGTTATAAGTTCAGAAACCTGATTTTTCAAAGCCATGGTGGTGCCGTCCTATTCGATTGTTATTAAATTGTCGTGCAGGGGCAAATTTACTCTAAGTAGAGCGAGTATCCAAGTCGCGCAATCAGTAAGCCCGTGACAATGAGATAGAAGATTCGAATAAATCCCGAACCCTTCTTTATCGCCATCATTGAACCTGTATATCCGCCAGCAAGATTTGCGATGCCAAGTAAGAGTCCGAGTTTCCAGAGAATGCCAATCTTGAGGCCAACGACAATAATCGATGCAAGATTGGTCGTTGCATTAACCACCTTTGCGATAGCTGAGGCTCCTACGAAGGCAAAGCCCATGATGGCAACAAGTGCAATCATCAACATCGTTCCGGTACCTGGCCCAATGAGTCCGTCATAGAAGCCGATTGCAAAGGCAGCAATCCCGCCAATAACCATCAACTTTCTCGGCGAATGCTTCTCGACATTTACCTTTCCAAGATCAGGCTTAAATAAGGTGTAGATAAATATCGCAATCATCATAAAGAAGATTGAGCTCTTGAAGCTCTCAGGGGAAATCTCAGATGCCAGAAGTGAACCGAAGCAGGCCCCAATAAAAGCTGGAATAACCATCGCAAGCAGAAGTCGTGGATCTGTCTTTATGTGTCTTCGATATTTAATTGCCGCAGTCGTTGTTCCAAAGAATGCAGCAGTCTTAGATGTTGCGACAACTGAAACTGGATCTCGGTCTGGAAGTGCCAGAAGCATCGCCGGAGTCTGAATAAGACCTCCACCACCTGCAATCGCATCGACGAACCCTGCGAAGAACATCGCAAGGGCCAGCAGCGCAAGATTTATTACTGAGAGGTCGTACAACACTTTATGGAAGAGTGGCTAGAGTCTTTGCGATTTCATCGGCTGCAGATGCAACAGAGACTTCAGATTTATCGCCAGTTTTGCGAACACGGACCTCTACGTTGCCTTGCTCGAGAGCTTTACCCACAACGACAATCATTGGGATTCCAATGAGTTCGGCATCCTTGAACTTAACGCCAGGACTTGTTCCGCGGCGATCATCGAGCATCACAGAGATTCCGCGAGATTCGAGATCTGCGGCTAACTTCTCTGCTGCATCAAAGACTGCATCCTCTTTACCGGTTGCAACAAGATGCACCTTGGCGGGTGCAACTTCAACTGGCCACGATAAGCCAATCTCGTCGTAGCTCTGTTCTGCTATTGCAGCAACAGCACGGGATACACCGATTCCATATGAACCCATGGTGACAACTTGGGACTTTCCATTCTGGTCTAGCACGGTGAGATTAAGGGCCTGTGCATATTTGCGCCCCAGCTGGAAGATATGGCCAATCTCAATTGCTCGGTCAATGATTACCGGTGTTGCACACTTAGGACATGCATCGCCCTTCTTGATTTGCGCAGCTTCGATGTAGTGATCAACCGTGAAATCGCGACCATTAACAACGTTGCGGGCATGCTTATCTTTTGCATTGGCACCTGTTACCCATGAAGTACCTGGCGCAATACGTGGATCTGCATAAATTGTGATGCCACTCTTCTTTGCATCCTGGGGCCCGATATATCCCTTTGCAAGTGTTGGGTGCTTAGCAAAATCTTCTTCTTCAAAGATTCGTAAATCGTTTACGCCAGCCAAGTTTGCTTGCAGACGCTTAAGATCAACTTCGCGATCTCCTGGAACAAGTACTGAAATCGCTTTCTCATCTGCCATCAACATGACATTCTTAAGCGTCATCGAGCCGTCATATCCCCCGCCGAACTTCGCATTGAGAAGTTCAACCAAGGTATCGATAGTTGGAGTATTGGGTGAATCAAATACTTCTAGAGCTGGAACAGCTGATGCATCACTTGGCGCAACGACAGTTGTCATCGCCTCAACATTTGCCGCATACCCACACTTTTCGCACAGTACATAGGTATCTTCGCCAGTCTCGCAAGGAGCTAGAAATTCTTCAGATGCAGATCCACCCATTGCGCCAGAGACTGCGCTGACGATGTTGTACTTCAAGCGAAGGCGATCAAAGGTTGCAATATAGGCATCGCGATGGCGCAGATAGGACTCAACGAGACCTTCATCTGTTAAATCAAAAGAGTATGAATCTTTCATTACAAATTCGCGCCCGCGGATAATTCCTGAACGTGGACGAGCTTCATCGCGATACTTTGTCTGAATCTGATAGAGCGCAAGGGGAAGATCTTTATACGATGAGTATTCGCCCTTAACCATCAAGGTAAACATCTCTTCATGTGTTGGACCTAATAAGTAATCCGCACCCCTGCGATCTTGTAGGCGAAATAGATCGGGACCGTAATCGTTCCAGCGACCTGTTGTCTCATAAGCATCTTTAGGCAGTAGCGCTGGAAAGTGAACTTCCTGAAAGCCTGCCTTATCCATCTCTTGGCGA
>JBILBB010000135.1:0-3323 GCA_044353955.1 Candidatus Planktophila sp.
CTTGCCCATTCTTCGCTTCATGTTCAAAGACGCCGTGATAACCAAATCCCCAAATTCCAGTAACTTTAATGAGATCGCTCATTTTCGAATCGCCTCCACATTTGCTTTCACACCATGGACTCGCACAGCCCAGATTCCTTTACCTGCCAGTGTCTGCGTTACTGCTACCGTTGCAGCTTCGCGATCATCAGGATGATCCCCACCAAGGAATCGTTTACGTGAGTGACCGATTAGCACAGGGTACCCAAGTGCGATGAACTCATCGATTCTATTAAGGATCTCCCAATTATGTTCGGGATCTTTGGCAAAGCCAATACCTGGATCAAGAATGATGTTCTCGCGCAAGACTCCAGCTGCTAGAGCCTTATCTAATTGGACCGTTACCTCTTCAATAACATCTTGCACTACATCGTTATAGATAGCCTTTGAATTCATATCTTTCGAATGCCCACGCCAATGCATGATTGTGTACTTACAGCCCAGAGCTGCAACTGTGGAAAACATATCCGGATCGGCTGAGCCTCCACTGACATCGTTGACGATTGTTGCCCCTGCTTCAACAGCTAACTTTGCAGTGGAAGCGCGCATCGTATCTATGCTTAAAGGAACGCCCTCTTTGCTAAGCCCTTTAATAACGGGCAGTACACGTGCTTGCTCTTCCTCTTCAGGAACTCTATCTGCACCAGGCCTTGTTGATTCGCCGCCGATATCGATGATATCTACGCCATCTTCAATCATCTCTAACCCGCGATTGATTGCATGTTCGACTTCAAAGTTAACTCCACCGTCGGCAAAGGAATCTGGAGTTACATTGAGAATTCCCATTACCAACATGGTGCGCTATCGATTCGTAATTAGGCTTATAGCTTCAGCGCGAGTAGTTGCATCTCGAAGAACGCCTCGCACAGCAGAAGTTGTGGTGCGTGCTTGCGATTTACGAACCCCACGCATAGACATACAGAGGTGCTCACAATCAATAATTACAATTACTCCCATTGGCTTGAGAATTTCAACAAGTGCATCTGCAATTTGTGTCGTTAAGCGCTCTTGCACTTGTGGCCTGCGGGCAAAGAGATCAACTAAACGTGCAACCTTTGAAAGTCCAGTAATTTTGCCACTTGGAATATAACCAACATGAGCTACGCCATGAAATGGAGTCAAATGATGTTCGCAGTGAGAAAAGACTTCGATATCGCGGATGATGACAAGTTCTTCATGACCGATATCAAAAGTTGTTGTTAATACATCTTCTGGCTTCTGCCATAGACCTTCAAAGTTCTCTTTAAATGCGCGAGCGACTCGAGCAGGAGTCTCTTTTAGTCCTTCACGTTCTGGATCTTCACCGAGTGCGAGCAAGAGTTCGCGAACCGCTTTCTCTGCGCGCTCTTGATCAAAGGGATGCGATGCACGACCATCGCTTGGCCCCATCGATACCGATGAAATATCGGTCACTCGGGATTTACCTTCTTAACTCTGCGAGCTTTCTTAGGCGCATCAGGTGTAGCGGGAATTACTCGCTCTGGAATATCTACTGGTGGCTTAGATGAAGGTACGCGAGTGATGGAGCCCGTCCATGCTGGGCGATTAGGCCATGAGCTCACACGTGCAAAGATTTTGGCAATCTCTTCCTTGTTGAGCGTCTCCTTCTCCAGGAGTTGAAGAACCATCTGGTCGAGAATTGCGCGATTTGCTTCGAGAATATCGTAAGCCTCTTGATGTGCATTCTCAATCATCTTTCGAATTTCTGCATCAATTTTCGCTGCAACGTTCTCTGAGTAATCACGCTGATGCCCATAATCGCGCCCCATAAATGGTTCAGATGAATCACTTCCGAGTTTGATTGCACCGATTGCCTCGGTCATTCCATATTGCGTGACCATTGCGCGAGCAAGCGCTGTTGCCTTTTCAATATCGTTAGATGCACCTGTTGATGGATCGTGGAAAATCAACTCTTCTGCAGCGCGTCCACCAAGTGAGTACGCCAATTGATCGAGAAGTTGGTTACGAGTTGTTGAGTATTTATCTTCATCAGGAAGAACCATCGTGTAACCAAGTGCACGGCCACGAGGCATGATTGTAATTTTGTGAACAGGATCAGTGTGCGGAAGTGCATGAGCAACTAATGCGTGACCTGCTTCGTGATATGCAGTAACGCGGCGTTCTTCTTCAGACATCAAACGAGATTTACGTTGTGGTCCTGCCATAACGCGATCAATCGCTTCATCAATCTGAATATTGCCGATTGCCTTCTTGCCTTCACGAGCAGAGAGAAGCGCTGCCTCATTGAGAACATTTGCAAGATCAGCACCCGTGAAACCTGGTGTTCTGCGGGCATATGCAAGGAGTTCTACCTCTTTATCAATCGGCTTATCTTTTGCATGCACCTTAAGAATATCTTCGCGCCCCTTGAGGTCTGGTCGCTCTACTGGAATCTGACGATCAAAGCGGCCTGGACGAAGTAGCGCAGGGTCAAGAACATCGGGGCGGTTTGTTGATGCAATCAAAATTACTTGTCCATTTGATTCAAAGCCATCCATCTCAACGAGAAGCTGGTTGAGTGTTTGTTCGCGTTCGTCGTGACCGCCACCCATACCTGTTCCGCGCTGACGACCTACTGCATCAATTTCATCTACGAAGATGATTGCAGGTGCATTTGCTTTAGCTTGTGTAAATAGATCACGAACTCGTGCAGCACCAACTCCGACAAACATTTCAACAAAGTCAGAACCTGAAATTGAATAGAACGGAACCTTTGCTTCACCAGCAACTGCACGTGCGAGGAGCGTCTTACCTGTTCCTGGAGGACCGTAGAGAAGTACACCCTTTGGAATCTTCGCACCAAGGAGTGCATATTTCGCAGGATCTGCAAGGAAATCTTTAATCTCTTCAAGCTCTGCAATTGCTTCATCGGCACCTGCAACATCATCGAAAGTATTCTGTGGAACATCGTTATTCTGAAGTTTTGCACGTGACTTACCAAATGAAAATACTCGATTTCCACCTTGTGCTTGGCTCAACATTAAGAAGAAGAGCAATCCAATTATTAGAATTGGGCCAAAACTAAAGAGGAATGTCGTAAGCATTGATTGCTTAGGAACATCAACTGTCCAGCCCTTGCTTGGTGGATTTGCACTGAGAGCATCAATCAACGTTGGTTCTTGTCGTGCAATATACGAAGCTTCTACCTTTGTGGAGCCCTTAATAGAATTCCCTGAAGAGAGAACCAATTTAATCTTCTGACTTCTATCAATAAGAACCGCAGATTCAACTTGTGACTGTGAAATCGCTGCAATCGCTTGAGATGTCTTAATCTCGGTGTAGCG
>JBILBB010000136.1:0-3316 GCA_044353955.1 Candidatus Planktophila sp.
GGCAACGAGCGTCTTTGCGACAATTGCAAATAATGGAGTCCGCGTATCACCAACTGTGATTGCTGGAACTAGTGATGCATCTGGTCACTTCACTCCTGCAGGTAATCGAAGCACCACACGCGTTGTAAGTGAAGATACCGCTGTAAAGCTTCGCATCATGATGGAGAGCGTTGTCACTGCAAATGGAACTGCGCCCAGTGCAGCGATTCCTGGGTATCGCGTAGCAGGAAAAACTGGAACTGCAGAGCGTATTGATCCATTGACAGGACGTTATAGCGGCTACACCGCATCATTTATCGGTTTTGCACCTGCAGATGCACCTCGATATGTCATTAGCGTCACGATTCAAGATCCAAAGAATGGCCACTACGGTGGCGCGTTGGGTGGGCCTGTCTTTAAGAAAGTTATGACCTTCGTTCTTCAATCAAAACACGTTGCTCCAACAGGAACAAAAATTCTTCCCGTAGCTCTCACTCAAGCGCAACTCAAGGTAACGCAAGCAAAAGCGGTTGAGGCGAAGAAGCAATGATTCGTCCACTGGCAAAATTCTCCCTCACGTTCACCGAGGTAGCGCTCCTTGTCGGTGCAGAAGAGCAGGGAACACTTAAGGGTGAGATTTCAGGGATTGCAAATAAAGATTCAGATATTGAAGCTGGTGATCTCTTTCTAGCAATCGCAGGTGAGAAAGTTCATGGTGCCCAGTTTGCAGGAGCTGCCATCGCTCGTGGTGCAGTTGCGGTACTTACCGATGAAGAAGGTTCGAAGCTGATTTCTGGCGCTCCCATAATTGTCGTAAAGGATGTACGCAGAGCAGGGGCGATAGTTGCCTCTTCTCTCTACAAGAATCCAACGCGAGATCTTCATGCAATTGGAATCACTGGAACAAATGGAAAAACAACTGTCACCACTCTGCTTCATCAGATATTTCAAGCAGCAGGGCGCGAGAGCGGCCTCATCGGCACCATCGAAACTCGCATTGGTGTTGAGGTAATTCCAAGCACTCGTACGACTCCAGAAGCGGCTGAGCTGCAAGCGCTAACGGCCGCGATGCGCGAGAGACATATGCGTCATCTTGTAATGGAAGTCTCGAGCCATGCCATCTCGCTAAAACGAATTCAGGGTTCCCACTTCTCGATAGTTGGATTTACCAATCTCTCGCAGGATCATCTCGATTTTCATGGTGATATGGAGAGTTACTTCGCTGCGAAATCCAAGCTATTCACCTTTGAGTATGCGGATACCGCCTATATTAATATTGATTCTGATTACGGCAAGCGCTTATCCACTCAGTGCGAGCTTCCAGTTACCTCACTATCGCGTTTAGATAAAAGTGCTACCTGGCATTACGTTCACCTTCACTCTGGAACACATGGCTCAGAGATCGGAATCCGCGGGAGCGAAGGAATTCTGATCGAATCAAAAACACAATTATTTGGAAGTTACAATTTAGATAATTTGCTCATGGCAGTTGCCATTGCGCACGCTTCAGGCATTGACCCCATCGAACTTGCATCGATAATTCCTGGACTCACCGGGGCACCTGGCCGACTTGAACCTGTCTCTATCGGACAAGATTTCACCGCCTTGGTCGACTATGCGCACTCACCTGATGCTGTAGCAAATGTTCTAGCTGCTGCGCGTGAGTTCACACCTGGAAGAATCATCGCAGTACTTGGATGCGGAGGAGACCGCGACAAAGGAAAGCGCCCGTTAATGGGAAGCGCTCTCGTGCACGGAAGTGATTTTGCTTTCTTCACAAGCGATAATCCACGTACCGAGAACCCAGTTGATATTCTCGCGGATATGACAGCAGGAATTGTTCTCGATGAGAGTTCAATAGTCATTGTCGATAGAGATGAGGCAATTCGCAAGGCAGTTGCTGTAGCTAAATCAGGAGATACTGTTCTTATCTTGGGTAAAGGCCATGAAAGCGGACAAGAAGTTGATGGAGTCATTGCGCCATTCGATGATCGACTACAACTTGCGCGAGCAATCGAGGCTCGCCCATGATTCCGTTACAAGCATCAGCAATTGCAGCGATAGTTGGAGGCACTTTTCACGGCCAAGATCTTCTAGTCACTGAACCACCGGTTCTTAACTCAGCAGATGCTGTTCCAGGTTCACTTTTCCTTGCACTTAGGGGCGAGAACGTTGATGGACACGACTTTGCAACGGATGCTTTCTCCCATGGCGCTGTTGTCGCACTTGTGACTAAGGCGATTAGTGGAAATTACATTCTTGTCGATGACGTTACGAGAGCCTTGGGAGCTCTTGCTCATCATGTTCGCAAAGAGTTAAAGAATCTTTCGGTAGTTGGAATTA
Organism: Candidatus Planktophila sp.; assembly: GCA_044353955.1. GTDB lineage: Bacteria > Actinomycetota > Actinomycetes > Nanopelagicales > Nanopelagicaceae > Planktophila. The sequence continues at coordinate 2,323 of JBILBB010000136.1, forward strand.
CTGGGTCGCAAGGCAAGACCACTACAAAAGAGTTACTTGCCTCCGTTCTTTCACAAGTTGCAGAGACAGTCGCTCCTTCGGGAAATTACAATAATGATCTCGGCGCTCCAATCTCACTTCTGCGCTGCACGGAGACAACAAAGTTTTGTATTGTAGAAATGGGAGCACGTCACCTCGGAGATATAGCCAAGTTAGTTGCGATTGCTGAGCCAGATATTGGCGTTGTACTCAAGGTTGGCACTGCTCACCTAGGTGAATTTGGATCAGTTGAGAAAATTGCACTGACAAAATCCGAGATGATTTCATCCTTGCGTGAAAGCGCCATTGCCATTCTTGGAAATTATGATGCTTACACTCCCAAGATGTCTGAGCTGCATAAGGGCAAAGTCGTTCGCTTTGGAGAAGATAGCAACTGCTCGATCCGAGCCACAGATATCGAGTTCCGTGAAGGTCGAGCTCATTTTGATTTGGTAACCCCTGAAGGCAGAAGTGCCGTGGCACTTCGAATTGTTGGATTACATCAAGTCGCCAACGCTCTTGCTGTTGCTGCAATTGCTACAGAGTTGGGTCTTACGCTCGATCAAATTGCAGGTGGCTTATCTACCGCTGAATCCAGCGCACGATGGCGCATGGAGATTATTGAACTTCCGCAACTCTTACTCATTAACGACTCGTATAACGCAAGCCCAGAAGCGATGTCTGCTGCGCTCTCGACCTTAGCCCTCTTTGCTCAAGAGCGAGGCGGCGAGTCATGGGCATTTCTCGGAAAGATGCATGAACTCGGCGAGTCATCCCAATCTGATCACGCCGCTATTGGCACCCTTGCTCAAGAGCTTGGCATCGACCATCTTGTCTGCGTTGGCGCTCCTGAGTTCGCAGCAACGATGGATAAGAACGGACCAACTTCGATTCATCTCTGTAGCGATAAGGCTGAAGCCTTAGTGATTGCAGAGAATGTCAATCAAGGCGATGTTCTTCTCATCAAGGCATCTCG
>JBILBB010000015.1:0-12208 GCA_044353955.1 Candidatus Planktophila sp.
TGGAAGACCATAGGCTTCACCGGCATGAATCGTAAAGTGAGCATTCTCTCGACGAAGGTATTCGAAGGTATCTAATTGATCGCTAGGCGGGAATCCATCCTCGGGGCCTGCAATATCAAAACCAACTACGCCTTGATCGCGGTACTTAACGGCAAGCTCTGCAACTTCCTGAGACAAATTATTCTGGCGCATTCCGCAGAGAAGTGATGTCATGCGAATTGTGTTGCCCTCTGACTTCGCTTCAGCTTCGCCCTCGCGGAAGCCTTCGAGAATCGCCTCGATAGCTTGAGAAAGTGTTAAGCCCTTCTCTGTCACTAGCTCCGGAGCCATGCGAACTTCTGCATAGACAACACCATCACGTGCTAGATCAACGGCGCATTCGCGTGCAACGCGCACGATATCTTCCTTGCGCTGCATAACTGCAACTGTGTGAGAAAAAGTTTCAAGATAGAGAACTAAGGAACCTGAATCACATGATGTTCTAAACCACTCTGCGAGTTCTGCTGCATCGTAGGTCGGAAGCGTGTGGCCAATCTCCTTGGCGATATCGATAATTGTCTGAGGACGTAGGCCACCATCTAAGTGATCATGAAGCAAAGCCTTTGGAAGGCGCTTTACTTGATCAGCTGTTGGCTTTTTCGTGAGGTTACTCATCCTGTAATTCTCTCCAAAACTAGAGGTAGACGGTTAACCGTTCCACCTTCAACTATTGTGACAGCACCTTCTAAAATCTCTAAAGCACGAGCAAATCGTTCCGGCTCATCGGTGTGAAGCGTCATAAGAGGAGCACCTGCGCTGATGTAATCACCTGGCTTCGCGTGGAGTTCGATTCCAGCACCCGCCTGAACCTTCTCGCCCTGTTTTGAGCGCCCTGCACCTAAGCGCCATGCGCTGACCCCGACCTTCATCGCATCCATCGTTGTAATCGTTCCGCTATTAGTTGCTACGACGACATGTTGCTCGCGGGCAACTGGAAGCTTGGCATCAGGATCTCCGCCTTGTGCGCTGATCATGCGGCGCCAATGATCCATCGCACTTCCATCTTTCAGTGCAACTTCTGGGTCTTTTCCGACGATGCCTGCTGCATCAATCATCTCGCGTGCAAGCAAGATAGTAAGTTCGACAACATCAGCAGGTCCACCACCAGCAAGCACTTCAACTGACTCGCGAACTTCTAAAGCATTTCCTGCAGTAAGTCCCAGTGGCACATCCATCGCAGTGACAAGTGCTCGGGTATTAACTCCCGCATCTTTGCCAAGTTGAACCATGGTACGAGCAAGCTCTGCAGCTTTCTTAGGATCAGACATAAATGCACCGCTACCGGTCTTTACATCAAGAACTAACGCCGATGTGCCTTCAGCAATCTTCTTACTCATAATCGAAGATGCAATAAGTGGAATCGCTTCGACAGTTGCCGTCACATCGCGAAGTGCATAGAGCTTCTTATCTGCAGGAGCTAGCCCAGCACCTGCTGCACAAATAACTGCACCTGTATCTTGCAAAACTTTAAGCATCTCGTCATTTGAAAGCGATGCACGCCAACCTGGAATTGATTCGAGCTTATCGAGTGTTCCCCCGGTATGGCCAAGACCACGACCACTTAACTGTGGAACTGCTCCGCCACACGCAGCAACAAGGGGCGCAAGAGGAAGAGTGATCTTGTCGCCAACGCCACCCGTTGAATGCTTATCTGCTGTCTTGCGATCGAGCATCGACCAATTCATGCGTTCGCCGCTATTAATCATCGCATTTGTCCAACGAGAAATCTCTCGTGAATTCATGCCATTTAGTAAAATTGCCATGAGCAACGCTGACATTTGTTCGTCCGCTACAACTCCGCGAGTGTAAGCGTCGATGACCCAATCAATCTGCGAATCAGTGAGTTCGTTACGATCTCGCTTGGCAGAAATTATCTCTACCGCAGCAAAAGGTTCAATCATGAAAGCCGTGTCTCTATTTCCTCTGGACCAAATGCCCATGGAAGTAAATCAGCGAGCGTTTTGACGCCTTGGTCAGTCATCATTTGAAGCTTTGAGCCACCATGCTCTTGAAGCAACTGACGACAGCGACCACACGGCATCAGTGGATTTCCAGAAATATCAACGCATGCAAAAGCCACAAGTCTTCCACCACCTGATGCAATAAGAGAGGAGACCAATCCGCACTCAGCGCAGAGCGTTAAACCATAGCTAGCGTTTTCGACATTGCAACCAGTGACAATGCGACCATCATCCACCAGCGCTGCTACACCCACTGGAAACTTTGAATATGGAACATAGGCCTTCTTCATGGCAGCTAGCGCTTCTGTGCGCAGCAGATCCCAATCAATCTGCATTAGCGAGATCCCCCGCCAGGTTTGTATGGAATTCCATCTGCCGCCGGTGCTCGAACTTTTCCAATAAATCCTGAGACGGCGATGATTGTCGCAATGTATGGCGCCATCAACATGAATTCAGATGGAATTGGGGTACCAATAATTGTTAGTAACCCTTGGAGATTATCGGCGAAGCCAAAGATTAAGGCAGCTGCTACTGCACCCATAGGGCTCCAGCGGCCAAAGATGAGCGCTGCTAAGGCGATAAAGCCCTTGCCTGCAGTCATCTCCTTACTGAAAGATCCAACTGCACCTAAGGTGAAGAAGGCTCCGCCAAGACCTGCGATGGCGCCTGCCAAAACTACATTTTTAAATCGAACTGCATTTACCTTGATTCCAACAGATTCTGCAGCAGTTGGGTGCTCGCCTACAGCACGTGTGCGAAGACCCCACCTGCTCTTAAATAGCGCAATATGAATAACAGTAACGAAAATGTACATTAAGTAAACGATAATACTTTGGGCAAAAAAGATTGGTCCAATAACTGGAATCTGTGCAAGCAAAGGAATCTCTATCGGAGCAAATGCTGTAGCAGAATTCCATTCAGTTTGATAGGGAATAAGAAGTTTCTTGTAGAGAAAGCTAGTTAATCCAATTACCAAAACATTAAGCACGAAACCGAGAACTACCTGATCAATTCCATATCTAATTGCAAAAATTGCAAGTAGGAGAGAAATTAGCGCTCCAGCTATGGGAGCAAAGAGTAGTCCCCACCAATTATTGTTTAGGAGTGAGGCAATAACACCTGAAGCAAAGGCTCCGGCAAGGAGCTGTCCCTCGATTGCAATATTGATGACTCCCGAGCGTTCCGAAAGTACGCCAGCCATCGCTCCAAAGATAAGCGGAACGGAGAGCAGTAAGCCTCCTTGCAAGAGACCTGTAAGGGGAATGAACTTTCCTGCAGCTGCCCAACAGAGGAAGGACATAAGAAATGTCGATCCAAAGAGAAGGCTGATTAATCTTGAATGTCTTCTCTTCATAAAGAGGGCCAATGCAAGTATCGCAGTGGCTATTGAGAGGATGGCAAAGAGTAAGGCGCCAGATTTGGAGTCAACTACCCATTGCTCGAGAAGCACCCATTCCTTGCCTAGGACAAATCCGTACGTGACAGGCTGGCTCTTATCCGGCAGTAGTGCAAAAACGACAAGTGCAAAAATTCCTAGTACACCCATTGTGATTACTCCACGGAATCTTCGTCTCTCCGGAACAGACATTGTTTGCAAGTTAAACTTTGCCATCAGCCATTCCATCCCTTCGAAGAGATTGTCGCTCCTTGGTCAAGATTCTTTAATCTGAAAATTGCCTTAACCAAAGCTGGTGCAGCAATAAAGAGAACGACTAGCGCTTGAATTACGAGAACTAGATCAAGTGGGGTTTCAGTGCTTGCCTGCATCTCTAAGCCTCCGGCCCGAAGCGCACCAAAAAGTAGAGCAGCAAATACTGTCCCTATTGGGGTGGCGCGTCCAAGTAAAGCAACAGTGATTGCATCGAATCCAAAGGTTCCACCAACTCCAGCTGTGAGCGCTGGTTCAGAGCCAAGTATCTGTACTGCACCGCCGAGACCAGCAAGTGCACCAGCGATAAACATTACGGTGGTTGTAGTTCGTCCAACTGATATCCCTGCAGTCTTGGCTGCAAGTGCATTAGCCCCAACTGCGCGAAATCTAAATCCCCAAGTGCTTCGTTGTAAAAGCCACCAAACCATGGCAGCCACTACTAAAGCGATGATAAAACCAAGGTTTGCTCTGAGATCTGCCCCAAAGAGCTTGGGCAATCTCGCCGTGAGTGCAACTTCGGGCGCAAGTGGATCTTGACGACCCGGTCGCAAAAAAGTTTCCGTGCTTAAAAGCCAGAGCAGGAAGTATCCCGCTACATAATTGAGCATAATTGTGACGATAACTTCGTGGGCACCGGTACGTGCCTTTAGTAAGCCCACAAATCCGCCGTAAATTCCGGCGGCAATTACTGCAGCTAGCATGGCCGCAAGTACGTGAACTACGACTGGAAGATCAAAATAAAACCCGACAAAACTTGCTCCAATTGCGCCTGCAATAAATTGCCCTTGTGCTCCGATGTTAAAGAGTCCTGCACGAAAGGCTAGCGCTACAGAAAGTCCTGTGAGAATTAAAGGTGACGCGGCAACGAGCGTCTCTGAGAGCGGGTAGAAGCCATTCCAGTATCCATTGCGAGTGAGATTTGGATCAAAGACCGAACCTTGCCATAGCGCGGCGAAAGCACCACCGGCTGTTGCAAAGGCCTTTGCCAGCATCTCTAAAGGATTGGATTTAAGGGCCAATACTTCTGAATCAGAGAATGCAACAAGTAGACCACTGACTACGAGCGCCAAAGCAAATGCCAACAGTGGAAGGGCTAACTTCTTCGAGATTTTGCTCAAAAGGTTCTTCATTTCTTCACCCCTGCCATCAATAATCCAAGTTCTTCTCGTGATGTAGTAGCCGGTACGATCGCGATAAATTTGCCTCGATACATCACTGCGATTCTATCTGCCAAAGAAATGACTTCATCTAGCTCGGTACTGAAGAGGAGAACTGCACGCCCCGAGTCACGTTCAGCAATAATTCTTTCGTGCACAAACTCAATTGATCCAACATCTAAACCGCGTGTGGGCTGTGATGCGACCACTAATTTCACCGGACGAGATAACTCACGGGCAAGGACGACCTTCTGCTTATTTCCACCAGAGAGAGAAGATGCTGAATCTTTTGGTGATTGTGCACGGATATCAAACTCAGCAACTCTAGATACTCCATTTTGAGAAACGACGCTCTGGGAGATAACTGGACCTTTAGCAAAGGGAGCGAGGTCATGTAAGTCGAGGATGAGATTCTCTTCAATGCTAAATGAGGATATCAATCCGTCCTCTTCTCGAGATTCCGGAACAAATGCAATGCCCTCATGCAGGGCTTTTCTCACAGAAGCCTTCGAAATATCATTCCCGGCTAAAGTAATTTTTCCATCTACATGGTCCTGCAACCCAACTATTGCCTCTGCTAACTCGCTCTGACCGTTTCCTTGCACACCGGCGACTGCCAGAATTTCTCCAGCTCGGATGGAAAATGAGATATCAGAGACAAGCGCTCTTCCCGTGTGGTCTCGAATCGTCAAATTCTCTACATCAAGAATGACTGGACCGAATGACGGAGGCGCCTTCTCAATTTCAAGTGAGACTGGACGACCAACCATAAGAGAAGCAAGTTCCTCTTGTGTGGCCTCAGGTGACGCCATCGCCACAACTTTGCCGCGGCGAATAATGGAGATTTTATCTGCGGCTTCCTGCACTTCACGTAACTTATGGGTGATAAAGATTATTGCCGTACCTTGATCACGAAGTTTCCTCATATTTCGAAGGAGTTCATCTGTCTCCTGTGGGGTTAACACCGCCGTTGGTTCATCCAAGATGAGAACTTTTGCTTTGTAAATGAGCGCCCTAATGATTTCTACGCGCTGTTGAATCCCCACAGGTAAATCCTCAATCAAGGCATCAGGATCAACATCAAAATTAAATTCAGCAGATACTCGAGCAATCTCTCTCTTCGCACCTTCGAGATCGAGAAACCCTAATCCTTTTACCTTTTCGTGGCCTAAAACTATATTTTCTGCGACCGTAAAAACCGGAATGAGCATAAAGTGCTGGTGCACCATGCCGATTCCCGCAGCAAGAGCATCAAGCGGTGAGTTAATTGTAATCTCTTTCTCATCAACGAGAATTTTTCCTTCATCTGGTGCCAGGAGTCCGTAAACGACATTCATAAGAGTAGATTTTCCAGCACCGTTCTCACCAAGAAGCGCGTGAATTTCTCCTGATTCAACTCTCAAACTAATTGAATCATTCGCAATCAAATCACCAAATCGTTTAGTGATTCCACGGAGTTCAAGAGACATAGCGTAAATCTACTCTGTAATTTGCTTTATACAAAGCAAATGGGACTAGTGAATAATCACTAGTCCCATTTGCTGGACTTAAATATGTCCTTTACAGATTATTGAACAGCGACCTCACCTGATTTAATTGCATCACCAAGTGCTTCGAGTTCATTGCTGAGTTCATCAGATACCATGCCAGCAAGATCATGGAATGGAGCCAAGTAGGTTCCACCATTCTCAAGATTTCCCTGGTAACCGGTAGCTGTAAATGTTCCAGCAGCTGCTTCAAGAATTACTTCCTTAACAGAAGTATCTACGCCCTTAACGACTGAGGAAAGAAGTACTTCCTTGTACTGAGGGGCAGCCACGTAGCCATCTGTATCAACCCAGATTACATATGACTTCTTTGAGGCAATTGAATTACCTGCAGTTGCTCCACCAAGTCCACCAGCGACTGGGAAGATGATATCTGCACCCTGTTGCTCGAAGTTCTTAGAGATTTGAAGCGCCTTTGCTGAGTCGGAGAATCCACCAACAAATGTGCCATCCTTCTTAGCAGTATCCCAACCGAGGACCTTTACAGACTTGCCCTTAACTTCGTTGTAGTGCGCGACGCCACGAGCAAAGCCATCCATGAAGATGGTGACTGGTGGAATGTTAAGTCCACCGTAAGTTGCAACAGTTCCGGTCTTTGAAACTCCTGCTGCAAGGTAACCAGCTTGGAAAGCTGACTCATTTGTTGAGAACTGAATTGGCTTCAAGTTATCAAATTTAGTTCCTGGATAGACAGATCCATCTGGACCGTGATCTTCGCCATCCTGGTCAACGATTGCGAACTTAACATCTGGGTTCGCCTTAGCACCTTCAATGATTGCGCCATTGATAAGGAAGCCAACGCCAATAATTGTTGTACATCCTTCATCTACAAGCTTCTTAATGTTTGGTTCGTAATCTGCATCAGTTGCTGCAGCTAGATACTTAACTTCGATATCTGAGTTCTCTTCAGCTGCCGCCTGAGCTCCTGCCCAAGCAGATGCGTTAAATGACTTGTCATCTACGCCACCTGTGTCGAGAGCAAGGCACGCTTTAGCTGAAGCGCTCTCGCTTGACGAACTGCATCCGCTTACTAACAGTGCAGTCGATGCAAGTATCGCCATGAATGTTATTTTCTTGTTCAAGGTTCCTCCAAGGAGTGATTGGGTATTGCGTTTGGCTGAGCCTAGTAGTTGATAGGGGTAACCAGCAGGAATGAAGGCGCAATCGCCGGGGCGTGGCATGTAACATTTGGGAAAACTCTCAAGTTGAAGTTGAGAACTACAGGGGGTTTTTCCCTAGCGAACCACGCCTAGCTTCTCGTAGGTCGATTTCAGAGTCTGCTCAGCAACAAGGCGAGCCTTCTCTGATCCTTGATGAAGAATCTTCAATAAGTGTGCTTCGTCTTCCAGAAGCTCTATCGCTTTTGCGCGGATCGGGCGAAGGTACTCGACGACAACCTCAGCAACTGCAGATTTGAAATCACCGTAACCCTTTCCTTCGAAATCTTTCTCGAGGGATTCAATACTCTGACCAGATAGCGCAGAATGGATAGTGAGCAAATTACTAATTCCTGGCTTCTCAGCAATATCAAATTTAATCTCGCGGCCTGCATCTGTAACTGCAGATTTGATCTTTTTCAGGTTTGCCTCTGGGGTATCCATAATCTCGATAACACCAGCCACAGCGCCAGATGATTTACTCATCTTCGCAGTTGGGTCCTGAATATCATTAATTTTTGCTGCAGTCTTTAAAATATACGCTTCGGGAAGTTGGAAGACCTGACCGTAACGAGAGTTAAAGCGTCCTGCTAAATCACGGGTAAGTTCGATGTGCTGTCTCTGATCTTCGCCGACCGGAACAAAATCTGCTTGGTAGAGCAAGATATCTGCAGCTTGCAGCATTGGATATGTAAAGAGCGCTACACGTGAAGAATCCGCACCGCTCTTGGAAGACTTATCTTTAAATTGCGTCATGCGGCTGGCTTCTCCAAAACCAGTTAAGCACTCCATGATCCAACCCAATTGATTGTGTTGGGGAACTTGGGATTGGATAAAGAGAGTTGATTTCTCAGGTGAGATTCCAAGAGCTAGAAGTTGAGCCGCAGATGCCAGAGTTCTCTTGCGTAGCAGTGCTGGGTCTGTCTCTACTGTGAGCGCATGCAGATCCACGATGCAGTAAAAAGCATCATGTCCATCTTGCAGCTCAACCCATTGCTTTACCGCACCAAGGTAATTTCCAAGGTGGAAGGAGTCACTTGTGGGTTGAATTCCCGATAAGACGCGCTTCATAGGTGGAATTCTCGCACGCCTTAGTAGTTACGCGAGATTAATAGACGACCTGCGCGCTTTCCTTCCATAGAAATCACGGTAATTCGTACTCCATTGACTCCCACGATGTCCTGTTCCACGGGAATACGACCTAAGTAGTGCATGACAAAGCCGCTGGCGGTTTCATATGGACCTTCAGGTAAATCGATTCCAGTCTGCTCGCTGAGATCTTCAAGAGAGATAAGACCATCAATCTCAAAGTCACCAGTGTGTGATTCTTCTGAAACCTCCTTCTCATCTGAGTCATATTCGTCGCGAATATCTCCGATGAGAGTCTCAACCAAATCTTCCAGTGTGACGATGCCATCTGTTCCACCGTACTCGTCCAGCACAATTGCAAGATGCTGGCGTTGCTTACGCATCTCAGTAAGAGCAGGCAAGATTCCTTTAGTGCCTGGCAGATACATAATGTTTCGAGCTAGCTCTTGGATCTTCTCATTCGATGATGCAAGAGATGTATCGAGCAGATCACGAACGTGAATAAAACCGATTACTTCATCAGATGATCCACGTACGACGGGATATCGAGAGTGTGCCTTTTCGATAGCAAGTGCAATTGCCTTGCCAACGGTCAGAGATGCATCCATAAAATCAACTTCAGTGCGTGGAACCATAACTTCATGAACCTGACGCTCTGATGCGTTAAAGACTTCTTCAACGATATCGCGCTCTTCATCTGTAAGTGCTGCATGGCCTGCAACGAGATCTAAGAGCTCTTCTTCCGAAATCTGCGCTCTTTGTTCTGTAGGATCAATTCCGAGTAATCGCAAAACAATATTTGTGGAATGTGAAAGTAGCCAAATGATTGGGCGGAAGAGATTTGCGATAACGCCGATTACACCTGCTGAGGCGAGCGCAATCTGTTCGGCGCGAAAAAGAGCAAGTCGCTTCGGAACAAGTTCGCCAAGGACAAGGGAGAAGTAAGCAATCATCAAAGTAACGCCGATAAGTGATGTCGTTGATGCTGCCGGAGATGTGAGCCCTAAATCTTCAAGCCAAGGAATTACATAATCACCGAGCTTTTCTGCGCCAAGAGCTGCAGAGAGAAAACCTGTAACTGTGACACCTACTTGAAGCGACGCAAGCAAACGATTGGGATTGCTCGCAAGAGCTGCAACGCGCATGCCAGCTTTACCGCGTGTAGCCATCTGCTTGATCTGGCTTTCGCGGAGGGAGATCAGAGCGATTTCTGCCGCGACAAAGAGTGCGCCTAGAAGAATGAGGGATGTGACGAGAAGTATTGCTGAAAGGAGCGAACCGCTGGGGTAACTGTCCATAGTGCGCTAAGTCTACCGACTGGGGATACCGGCTCGTTTGCCACGTCGAACTTCTCAATGGGCCGGACTTCACAATACGCCCTGGCGTGACATACCCTTGGGCTCGCCTGCCAACCGGTAGGCACCTTCATCCTCGGATCGTCGGGCACGTACCTGCCCGGATAAGGAAAGTGAAAAAATGGCATCAGTCGTATTTGAAAATGCGTCACGAATCTATCCCGGAACAACTCTTCCGGCTGTAGATAAGCTCAACCTCACCGTCACAGATGGCGAATTTTTAGTCCTCGTCGGACCTTCAGGATGCGGAAAGTCAACATCACTTCGCATGCTTGCTGGACTTGAAGAGATTGATGGCGGAAGAATTCTTATTGGCGATCGCGACGTTACAAATGTTGCGCCAAAAGATCGTGATATCGCGATGGTCTTCCAGTCATACGCACTCTACCCACACATGACCGTTGCAGAGAATATGGGCTTCGCTCTTAAGATCGCCGGCATTGATAAGGCAGAGCGCGATAAGCGAGTACGTGAAGCTGCAAAGCTTCTCGATCTCGAACCATATTTGGAGCGTAAGCCAAAAGCTCTCTCAGGTGGACAACGTCAACGCGTTGCAATGGGTCGCGCAATTGTTCGCGAACCACAGGTCTTCTTGATGGATGAACCGCTCTCAAACCTTGATGCGAAGTTGCGCGTTGCAACTCGTACACAGATCGCAGCCCTTCAGCGTCGTCTTGGAATTACAACTGTTTATGTAACTCATGACCAGGTTGAAGCGATGACTATGGGTGACCGTGTTGCAGTTCTTAAGGATGGTCTACTTCAGCAAGTAGATACACCTCGCAATCTTTACGATAAGCCAACTAATGCATTTGTTGCAGGGTTTATCGGCTCACCTGCAATGAACCTTCTTGTCGCACCTGTTTCAGGAGGCAAGGCACAGCTTGGAGATCTCAATATCGATGTTCCTGCATCAGCTGGATCATCTGTAACAGTCGGTATCCGCCCAGAGGGATGGGTACCTGCTGAGAAGGGATTCCATGTTCTTGTAGAAGTTGTTGAAGAACTTGGTTCAGATGCATATGTCTACGGAAAGCCTGCAGATACAAATGTCAGTTTTGCCAATGTTGTCGATGAAGGCGCACAAGTAATTGTTCGCTGGGATCCGAAGAATCCACCTAAGCCTGGTCAGACAGTTACTGTCGTAAACGTTCCAGGTGCAGTTCACCTCTTCGATTCAACAACCGGTGCACGTATTAACTAAAGGCTCTTACTAGAAAACCCGCTTCACATATGTGAGGCGGGTTTTCTACTCCTTTAAATCTACTCTGCAATATCGAGATGACCCCTGAGAAGATGCACTTTTCCTCGCCCAAACTTTCTCCAGCGATCTGTCAGAACCAGGGCCGTATTCTCGTCGATTCCAAGTAATACAGAATCTGAATCCGAGCGGAGAATAAAAGAGGTCACACGATCAGGTAACCAGCCCAGCATCTTGTCGTAATGAGGAATGACTTCGATATCTGGAAGCAGTTGTAAACCAGGGCTGTGGTTGGAACGTCGAATTCCCATAATCGTTCCGCCAAATGCCATCGCGCCAGCCGAGCATCCAGCAAGTGAGGTACCACTCTGCCATTGCTTAACGATTGCATCCCATACCAGCGAATCTTTATAGATTTCAGCAACGCGGTGAGGGTCTCCCCCAGAGAAGTAGATAAGTCCGGCATCTGTAATCAAATCTACAAACTCTGGATTAAATGCATCCTCGCGTTCGTGAATCGGCAGATAGATACATTCGCTACCGATGCGATCTGATTGTTCTTGACCTAGGCGTTTCCACTTTTCACGACTTGAATCACCTTCATGTGATGACGCAGTTGGAATTTGAATGAAGGTGTTCTTTTTTCCCTGTGAAATAGCACGATGCAGAAGCTGTGTTTCCAGCTCCAGCATCGGCAGTGAATACTCGCCGGAACCTACAAGTGCAATTGCACCGCTGTTCTGGCCATGCGGCATTTAAGGCATTGCCTTCTTTAGATTTTCATCTATCGAGTTCAAAAATTGCTGGGTAGTTTGATACGGAGCATCCTTAGAAATCAACATTGCGAGATCCTTTGTCATCTTTCCTTGTTCTACGGTCTCGATACATACGCGCTCAAGAGTTGCTGTGAACTTTGCAAGCTCCGGATTGTTATCAAGCTTTGCGCGGTGTGCAAGGCCCTGAGTCCAAGCAAAGATTGATGCAATTGGGTTTGTAGAAGTTTCTTTGCCGGCCTGGTGATCGCGGTAGTGGCGAGTCACAGTTCCGTGAG
>JBILBB010000137.1:0-3306 GCA_044353955.1 Candidatus Planktophila sp.
ATCCTGTGCTTCAGCTGCGCCGCCGCCTGCTGCTGCTGCGCCACCTGCTGCTGCAACTGGTGCTGCTGCTGTTACATCGAATTCAGTTTCGAATGCCTTGACGAACTCTGAGAGTTCAACAAGTGACATTTCCTTGAACTGAGACATTAAATCTGCTTGTGAGAGCTTTGCCATTTTATTTTTTCCTTTTCCTTATTCCGCTGGAGTTTCTGCTGCATCTGTTGCTTCTACAGCAACTTCAGCGACAACTTCTTCTGTAACTACTGCTTCAGCAACTGGTGCCTCGGCCTCTACTGCTGGAGCTTCAACCACAACATCTGTAGTCTCAACTTGGGCTGGAACCTCGGACTTAGCATTGTCTGCTATTGGTCCGGACACTGCCTCCATCTTGATGCGAAGTGCATCGAAGGTACGCGCTGCCTTAGCAAGCGATCCCTTCATAGCACCAGCAAGCTTTGCAAGAAGTACTTCGCGTGACTCGAGGTCTGCGAGCTTCATGATCTCTGCTGTTGTAACAAACTTTCCTTCGTAGATTCCACCCTTAATGATTAGGAGTGGGTTCTCTTTCTGGAAGTTCTTCAGGTTACGAGCTGCATCGATTGCATCGCCCTTAATGAATGCAACAGCTGATGGACCAGCAAGGAGATCGTCTGCAATCTCTACGCCAGCATTCTTTGCTGCAATCTTTGTAAGAGTGTTCTTTACGACGCTGTACTTGGTATCTGCACCAAGGCTGCGGCGTAGTGCCTTCATCGAAGTCACGGTTAGACCGCGATATTCGGTGAGGTAAGTCGCTGTAGCTGACTTGAAATCTTCAGTCATCTCAGCAACTGCTGCTGCTTTATCTGGGCGAGCCATTCGGTTCACCTTTCGCTAGTTTTTCAGGTGACCGCGGGCAATAAAAAAATCCGTGACGCGTAAATGCGCACGGATTAATGTGAACACCTACGCGGGCTGAGATTCCTCAATTATCTTCACTCTTGCGAGATCAGACCTGCGGTCTTTGGTTATGGGTAAATCTTAAGCAGGGGACCTGAACTGGTCAAATCCCCCGCTTAATAGAGCTAGTTAGCTGATGGTTCGCGTGTGAGGTTTGGATCTACAGCGATTCCAGGTCCCATCGATGATGAGACAACAGCTTTTTGAATGTAGCGACCCTTTGAAGAGTTTGGCTTCACTCGGAGAACTTCTTCAAGAGCTGCTGCATAGTTATCTGCGAGTTGATCTGCAGTAAATGATGCCTTGCCAATGATGAAGTGAAGGTTTGAATTCTTATCAAGGCGGAATTCAATCTTTCCGCCCTTGATGTCGTTAACTGCCTTAGTTACATCTGTTGTAACTGTTCCGGTCTTTGGGTTTGGCATCAAGCCGCGTGTTCCAAGAACCTTACCGAGACGACCAACCTTGGCCATCAAATCTGGTGTTGCAACAACTGCATCAAAGTCGAGACGACCCTTTGATACCTCGTCGATTAGTTCATCGCCACCGACGATATCTGCACCAGCTGCGCGAGCTTCTTCAGCGCGCTCACCGTTTGCGAATACCAATACGCGAGCAGTCTTACCTGTTCCGTGTGGCAAGTTAACAGTTGAGCGGATCGCTTGATCAGCTTTCTTTGGGTCAACACCAAGAACGAGTGCAACATCAATTGTTGAGTCGTACTTAGTTGTTGTTGTCTCTTTAGCAAGTGTTACTGCCTGAAGAGGTGTGTAGAGGTGGTCCTTGATGACCTTCGCTGCTACTTCGTTGTACTTCTTTGAGCGCTTCATTTCTTCCTTCTTTCTCGTATTGCTACGAGCTTGGGGTTGTGGTCAGCGAACCAGCGCGGTTCTCCCACATCTTCTAGCCACCGTGGTTAGAAGAAATTTAATTACTATGCAGAGACTGTGATTCCCATTGAACGCGCAGTTCCAGCGATAATCTTTGCAGCTGCATCGATATCGTTTGCGTTGAGATCAGCCATCTTTGTTGTCGCGATCTCCTTGACCTGAGCCATGGTGATATTTGCAACCTTGTTCTTGTGAGGAATCGGTGATCCCTTTTCTACGCCAGCTGCCTTAAGGATGAGGCGTGATGCTGGTGGAGTCTTTGTGATGAAGTCGAATGAACGATCTTCGTAGACAGTAATTTCAACGGGGATGATCTGGCCCTTTTGTGATTCAGTCGCAGCGTTATATGCCTTGACGAACTCCATGATGTTGACACCATGCTGACCGAGCGCAGGACCTACTGGTGGTGCAGGTGTTGCTGCGCCAGCCTGGATCTGCAACTTGATGAATCCGGTGACCTTCTTCTTTGGTGCCATTTCTCTTCTCTTTTCCTTAGTTTCTACTTAAAGCTTTTTTGCTAGAGCTTCTGTACTTGGTTAAATGAAAGTTCTACTGGGGTCTCGCGACCGAAGATAGATACCAATACCTTGAGCTTTGCCTGCTCTGGCATGATCTCTGAAATTGATGCAGGAAGCGTTGCAAATGGGCCATCCATAACGGTGACTGATTCGCCAATTTCGAAATCAACAAATTTAATATCTGCCTTGTCAGCAGCCTTCTTTGGACGAGGAGCGAGAATCTTCTCAACTTCATCCATGCTGAGTGGGCTTGGGTTATGTGCGTTACCAACGAAGCCTGTAACTCCAGGAGTGTTACGAACAACTGACCAAGATTCGTCGGTGAGATCCATGCGAACTAGTACGTAGCCAGGATAGATATTGCGCTTAACCATCTTTCGCGCACCATTCTTGACTTCCATTACCTCTTCTTCAGGAACTTCAATCTGGAAGATGTGCTCCTCCATGTTGAGTGTGTGAATACGGTTGGCAAGGTTGCCCTTTACCTTCTTCTCGTATCCAGCGTAAGAGTGGATTACAAACCAGTCACCGATTGCAGCGCGAAGCGTGCGACGGAATTCTGCATTGGGATCGTTCTCATCTGATTCGATATCGCCATCTTCATCGCTGGCGAGCGCCAAGTCAGAGACTGAATGGTCGGAAACTTCTTCTTGTGCGATCTCTGCAACAGGCTCTTCTGCGATTACTTCGGCAGGAGCAGCGAGATCATCGGCATTGGCAGCAAGGGCTGCTTCAAATGCATCAGGTGTCGGGGTAGTTAGATCTTCAGTCATTTCTATTCCTTATCCAAATACCCAGAAGACGATTCTGGTGAGAACCAGGTCGATGACTGAAACCACAGCAATGACGAAAGCTACGAAGACGAGAACGACAGCTGTATAAGTGGTCAACATATTTCGTGTTGGCCATACAACCTTCTTGAGCTCGGAGAGAATTTGGCGATAGTAAAGTCCAACGCG
>JBILBB010000016.1:0-12180 GCA_044353955.1 Candidatus Planktophila sp.
CGCATTGAGGCGCTCGTGCATCTTTCCATCCTCGGTAACAATAATCGCGCACTTCAATCCTGCAATATTCCAACCTTTACTTGCGGCGGTAATGGTGATTCCAACTTCTCGAGCTACCTGGGAAATACTCAAAAAGGGAATGAAATTGCTCTCGGTATATGTAAGTGGCGCATGAATCTCATCGCTAAGAATTATCACTCCATATTTATGAGCGAGTTCTGCAAAGCGGGTTAACTCTTCGCGTGAAAATATTCGCCCCAACGGATTATGTGGGTTGCAGATTAGGTGAGCCTTAATGCCCGATGCATACGCCTGCTCAATGCCATCCCAATCCAAGGTCCAAAAACTTCCATCTATTTCGGTATCTGAATGAATGAAGGGAATATCAACTTCTTCTAGGTGAGTCTCAGTGATCCACGTCCAGAAATTTGGATAGACCGGTGAGTTAATCAGAATCTTATCTCCGGGATTTGTGATGACACGCAGCACTTCAACAACACCAACACCAACATCGGCTGCGATGCGAACCTGGCTCGGGTCAGCTTTCCAATCCCATCGACGATTTGCGAAGCCCGAAAAGGCGATTCCCATCTCAGGAATTGGCCCCAAATAACCAAGATCAGATTTATCAATCATGGATCGCAAAGTGTTGCGAATGGGCTCAGCGACAGGAAAATCCATCTCAGCGACAGGCAATGGGAGAACATCTGCTGGAAATGCACGCCATTTCTCACTGCGATGTGTACGTAACTCAGAGAGCTCATGCGCATGTAATTCGAGATTTTCTTTGCTGCTCATAGACGAAGTATTGCATTCTGCTTACTCTTTATCTATGACCGAATTAATCTCATCGGCTGCCATGAGAAAGATAACTCGTGAAATCTCCGCTCGCGATAGAAGATTCGCAAAGGTAATTGAGAGCCACCCTCTTTGTACTGTTGGAAGAAATCCAAAACCTGTCACTCATTTTGAGGCGCTCGTTGATTCAGTTATCTCTCAGCAACTTGCCGTAAAGGCTGCCGAAACTATCTTTGCTCGAGTCAAGACCCTCGCTCGGGGAAAGGTCACTCCTTCTAGAATCGCAGAAATCTCTGAATTAGATATGCGCAGCGCAGGAGTCTCTGGAGCCAAGTTTAAAGCGATACAAGGATTGGCAGATGCAGCTCTCACTAAACAGATTAAAATCAATAAGTTACATGAAATTGAAGATGATGCAGTCATTTTCAATCAGCTGACAGGTCTCTGGGGTATCGGACCCTGGACTGTCGATATGTTTATGATGTTTCAACTCGGACGTTTAGATATCTGGCCGACAGGTGACCTAGGTGTGCGACGTGGCTGGGAGAAGATTTACTCGCTTAAGGATGAGATCACTCCGAGAGAGTTAGAGAAGAAAGGTGAGAAGTTTTCTCCCTACCGCAGCGTCGTTGCCTGGTATTGCTGGCGAGCGCTTAATTAACGGTTACTGGAAAATTGACTCCGGTACTGGAGTGGCAGTCATATCCATTTGGATTCTTCTCTAAATACCTTTGGTGATATTCCTCAGCAATAAAGTACGGAACACCATCGGCACTCTTAATTTCAGTGACGATCTCGCTAATTCCGGCGCGGGTAAGAGCTGCCTGGTAGACATCACGAGTGATTTCGGCTTGCAGTTTCTGTGAATCCGAAGTCGTAAATATCGCACTTCGATATTGAGTTCCAATATCCCCGCCCTGTCGATTGAGAGAAGTTGGATCGTGCATGACCCAAAACTCTTCTAGCAAACGGCGGTAGGTGATGGCTGTCGGATCAAAAACAACCTCGACCATCTCTGCGTGACCTGTAACTCCGGTGCAAACCTGTTCGTATGATGGATTTGGACGAGCACCACCCATATATCCAACGCTCGTTGAAATGACACCAGGTAAATTCCAGAAGCGACGCTCTGCGCCCCAGAAGCACCCTGTTGCAAAGTATGCAATCTCTGAACTTCTCATAGTCATATAACCTACCCTTATACCTGCGCCCCCGTAGCTCAGGGGATAGAGCACTGCCCTCCGGAGGCAGGTGCACAGGTTCGATTCCTGTCGGGGGCACCTCTCTTAATCACTCACCAATAACCAACTTCTCTATTGAATAGGGATATAAATCACTCTCGATACAGAAATCTCTTTCTCTACCTTCTTGTTTATCTAACTGCGAACAGGGAGAATTACCCTCTTGCGTGCACTAGTCACGCACAATTAAGAAGATCGAATGTGGGGGTGAGTCATGGACTGGAGACATCAATCTGCATGTCGAGATGAAGATCCTGAGCTCTTCTTCCCTGTTGGAAATACTGGACCAGCGATCTCTCAGATCGAGGAAGCGAAGAAGGTCTGTAATCGCTGTATCGTAAAAGACCCTTGCCTTGCATGGGCGCTGGAATCTGGTCAAGATGCAGGTGTCTGGGGCGGTCTCTCAGAAGATGAGCGTCGCGCTCTCAAGCGTCGCGCCGCACGTAATCGTGCGCGTCTTATGGATAACTCAAACTCTTAATCACCGGGCTTGAATTTATCAGACGCAATAGTTCTTTCTAGAATCTGCGCCTTCGAGCCATACCCTCTAGAGTTTTCAGTTGCCTAGTCTTACTCTTTCATTATGAAGGTAAGTCTCCTAGCCCTAGTGCTGACTCTGGTTTTCAGTGGGTCAAGTGCGATTGCTGCGCCTAATCCAAAAACTGGTGCATCATGCACAAAGAGCGGCTTAGTTAAGACTTATCAAGGTAAGAAATTTACATGCAAGAGTAGCGGGAAGAAGTTGGTGTGGAGCAAGGGAGTTTCAACCAAATCAACTTCAGGTGCTTCGACTCCAGGTGCTTCGACTCCAGGTGCTTCGACTCCAGGTGCTTCGACTCCAGGATCTACTCAAGCTTCGAGGCCAACCCCTGACCTTACCCTGGCTCAGGAATGGGCGGCGACTGGATCACAAGCGCTCGAGGGATTCAATCAAGCCTTCCCGCAAAAAAGTGCACAGTATCCAACGCTTGAAACAGTCTGGCGTATTTCAGAACAAGTGAATCCACGTATCTCGACCGAGATTCAGCGACAGTACAAAGAGAGTATTGATTTCTGGACCGTCTACACCAAACATCAAGGAGTTCTTCAAGTAATCGTTGGCACACTCGATGATGTTGAATTCATCTGCAAGTGGCGTAGTAGCTATCTGGAGATGCAGCATCCTGACTGCAACAAGAACTTTAGAACCGATAAGACAAGAAGGTGGGATGCCCACACAACCCAGTCTCTAACGAAGGCAACAGATTTCTATTTCATGACAGATCCGGCAACGCTTACTGCGCCAGATTTTCTGCCACGTGTGCCTCACGAGTTCTTCCATAATGTCCAATGGGCGCAGACTGTTCGCTACAAATCGCTGCTTCCATGTTGGGCACAAGAAGGCGGGGCTGAATACTTCGGAATTTTGGTTTCAAGTCAAGGAGATTTGGAAGAATTCCTCAAGCGCAGATATCAACCGCTCACAGATAGAAGGGGAAAGCTGATGAGCACTCAGTTAACTCAAGTGAATTGGAAAGAGTGGCTC
The DNA here is from genome assembly GCA_044353955.1 of Candidatus Planktophila sp. Taxonomy (GTDB): domain Bacteria; phylum Actinomycetota; class Actinomycetes; order Nanopelagicales; family Nanopelagicaceae; genus Planktophila. The sequence continues at coordinate 3,565 of JBILBB010000016.1, forward strand.
ATCTCAGCAGATATGAGTTGCCAGAGCGTAAACCCAGACGGAATTTACTCTTACGGCTTGCTTGCAACCGAATATCTCAACATTAAGTTAGGGACAGCAGGCTTACTTGCGCTCTACCGAGATTCAGATGCTCTTGGTTGGGATAAGGCGATAGAGAAGGCATTTGGTAAGTCAAAGTCTGAGGCATATGACGAAATCGCTGCATATATGCGTGATGAGCACCGAATCAATTTCAACCAAAAGATTCTTAGTCGTTAAGAAGTTAGCCCGCGGAGAAGGCAGTAAGTTAGGCGCTAGGAAACTTCAAAACAGCCTTCGTCTCTTTTGCTTCCGACTTGAGTGAAAGTGTTCCTCGAAGTTCATTCTCGGTAAGAGTTCTCACAATCTGAAGTCCTAAGTTTGGTGATGTCGCTATATCAAATCCTTCGGGCAAGCCAACGCCATCATCAGAAATTGTCACCTGAAGTTCATTTGCATTTGTAGAGACATGAATTCCTAGAGCTGATCCAGTCTCTGCAAGGCCATGCTCTAGGGCGTTGTGCATTAACTCTGTAATGACAAGGGCTAGCGGTGTTGCAATTCGCGGTTCGAGAGAGCCTAATTCGCCGGTGCGCTCGATGCGAAGTTCACTCATACGTGGACTCAATTCAAGTGCGTGCGACACTAAGCTATCGAGAACTTGATCAAAATCAACAGATGCATCTGGGCTATTGGAAAGCGTCTCGTGGACCAGTGCAATCGATGCGATTCTGCGAACAGCCTCATTGAGGGCTGCCGATGCACCTGGGTCATCAATACGTCGCGCTTGTAACCTTAAGAGAGCAGAGACTGTTTGAAGATTATTCTTGACGCGATGATGGATCTCACGAATTGTCACATCCTTAGTTACTAGTTCTCGTTCGCGTCTGCGTAACTCAGTTACGTTATTGAGTAAGACAATTGCACCGATGCGATTCTCATCTTGAAGCAGCGGAAGCACGGTAAAGGAAATTGTTCCACCTTGATTCTCAATCTCAACTCGCTTGAGCGATCGCCCTGATAGGCCACCAGAGATACTCTCTTCCTGAGCATCTGCGCTCTGTCGTGCAAGAGATTTAGCAACGTCACCGAGATTATGACCTTCAACTTCACTAATCCAACCAAGTCGACTAAATGCAGAACGTGCATTTGGGCTTGCATAAGAAACAACACCATTTACATCTAAGCGAATGAGGCCATCTCCAACGCGAGGTGCTGGATCAAAGAGAGTTCCTGCATCTGGGAATGGAAAGGTTCCTTCTGAAACCATTCGATAGAGATTATGTGCAATCTCTCTGTAGTTAAGTTCAAGGCGGCTTGGTTGACGCATTAACTCCGAGTCGCGATGTCGCGAGATGACTCCAACAACATGGTTATCGACCATAACAGGAATAGTCTCTTCTTTAACCATGCGTTCGCCCAGAGGTTCAGGTTGCGTATCTCGGACTATCTCAGCGCTCGATAGCGCTTGATCAATATTGGGACGCGCTCCATAGGTAATCTCTTCACCGATAACATCGTGGGGAAATAAAGTTGCTGCAGTTGTCGGCCTAATATGTGCCACTGCAACGTATCCAGTAGGCCAACTTTTGAAATCTTTGCGCAGCGGAACCCAGAGAATGAGATCTGCAAAAGAGAGATCGGATAAGAGTTGCCAATCTGCAATCAGCTCTCTTAAACGGTGAATCTGCTCATCACCTAGTGGGCTCCTTCCGCGGAGAAACTCTTCAATTGCTGGCATTGTTGACCCTCACGCAATCCAGCTCGAAATATTGTCTGCAATCTCTTGCGGTGCAAACCAGGTGAGATCTTCTCCATCTACGGAGACTTCAAAGCAGCACTCAAGCTCTTTCCATGTAAGTGGAGCTCTCAGAGTGATTGACATGTCGTGAGTAGATTCAATCAACGCATCAGGTACTTCAAATGCCAAGACACAGGCGCAGCCCGATGTTGCAGATACAAGTTCGAGGGCATCTTCTGCTGCAACTAAGGAGAGCATGTACTCAATCTCTTCTTCCTCGAGCTCATTATTGTGAGCCATGAATACACCGGTTGCTGCATAGACATCACTAACATCAAGAATTTCAGATTCTAGAAAATCCTTTACCTCTTGGGCTGTGACTCCAACATATGCACGCATGTCATTAGCCTATAAGAAGTTAGCCACTCATCTCTCCTGCAATTTCTTGAATCCGCTTACGCAGCAGGCTCCGCTCATTTGATTGGTAGAGCGTCTCTTGGGACTTCTCTGCGGCTGCTATCGAGCGGGAATCTAGGGGCACTTTGAGAATTTTTGTGGGAGTCAGAGCTCGGGTGGCGATAGAAAATGACTCATCGGCGGAGATAGACCTTCTGCCGCTCTTTGAGTGTGAATGAACAAATGAGATTGCAGGTTTGATCGAATTCCTCAAGAGCTCTTGACTCAACTTTCTCAAGCGCTCAAGTGAGAGAAGATCAGATTTTGCAACAACCCAGAGTTCATCTGCAGAAGATGCGGCCCAGACAAGTGTCTCCCCGCTCCACCGTCTTCCACTTAATTGCTGTGCAAAGTCATGTGTAGCTCCAAGATCAATAATAATGAAATCAAATTCTTGTAACGCGACATCAAGGGCTGCAATAGATTCAACGGTGTTGCTCTGCGTAATCTCCATCGCCCAGAATCCTGCACCAACTTGCTGATAGCCTCGAGCGTTCTGCAAGCCTTGCTCACCTAATAAGATTGCAACAGCGGGTGCATGTGAGTGGGCATCTACAAGGAGAGTTCTCTTTCCGGTTGTATTGAGCTCTGATGCCAGATTGATTGCAAGGGTTGTAGATCCAGCAGTGCAATGTGCAGATGTAATCCCCAGAACCTTTGCCCGGTTCTTTGGATTCTCTCTAGGTGTTTCTCGCACCATTGGCGATCTAATTGATCCTCGAACCAACCCAATTAATTCCAGAGCAGTCGTTGGCATCGCAATCGCTAATGGATCTTGATCTAATTTCTGGTTCTCGCTGCGAAAGAGAAATACCTTGATACCCCTGGCCTTTACTTGCTCTATCAATGCAGATTCAAAGCCAACTAAATCTGTTGAACAGAGCAAAACATCGGGTGTGATGGTTGAAGTATCAAGAAATTCGATGAGTGAATCCCATTCAAGTGCGCGATGAAGCACGCTCCAGCCCTGACTAAACAGAGTGCTTGCTGCAAAGCTCTCGTGATCTGCGCGATGAATTGCAGTGATAGCTGTCGGTTGTGACTTACTCATAAGAAAGTACGGCTACCAACCGGCCACTTGTTGAAGCGGCGAGAAGTCTTTCTACATACCGTGAGCTTGTCGCAATAGTGAGGGCCACTTCCCCACCGAAATTTGTTCCCTTTCTATCGAGTGAACTCACATGTGCGCCATGAATAACTTCAAACGGTTCAAGGGCAGGTGCGCCATTTTCTTCATCATGTACTTGATAAATGTTTACCACCGAACCAGGCGTAACTTGCGTTGGGATATCTACTGAGCGCAGACTCAAGGAGATTTCCTCGTTCTGTTCTACATCTCCTGCGCTAGCTAGACCTGTAACTGGGATCAACTCTCCTGGTGAAAGCTTTCTGAGAGATATCGCGCCTATAGGATTTATTGATGCGGGAAGATACCTGCTCCGTGAATTACCTAGAGTTACTTCGATGAGCGATAGATCTTGACTGCGTACCTCACTGCCAGCGGCGACGGGGTTTACTGCAACCCAATACTTCTCTCTCTGATTTGCCGCTATCGACATTAGGAATGAGGCAACTAACGCTGCGATAAAGAGTGCGATGGAGATAACAAATCGAGTGCTTCGTTCTTTCTTGGGAGACATGGCGGGATGGTAGAGCTCGCATAAATCTAGAAATCGAGCGTTATGCACAGTCATACATTCGGATGGCTCAAGTACATACATTTGGATGATTTAAAGCGTGATGAGCCAGTGCAATATCCCAACATGACTACCGAAACTTACGAAAATCCGACTCTTAGCAGTAAGCCTTTTCTCCAATTAATCTCCAGCACCGAAGATCCTGCGCTCTGGAGCCATCCCGTTCTCGACATCTTCGCTCCACCAATGCTCTTACCTGCGCCCCAGAAGGCAAAGCTCTACCTCGTACCCTCAACTTTCGGTGAAGATATTGATCCTGATGATATGCCGCTACCAACGTCGGCATCTGCCTTACCTGATTTACATACATGGACGATGAAATTTATTGTGAGCGTTATCGAAATATGGGCGGGCAGAAGGCAACCAGCGCAATTGATTCGCTCATGCCATCGTGTTATCTATATGGAGTTGCTAAGAAACACTGGAAGTCAGAAAGAGATTGGTCGCATTAGAAATATTCATCAGAGTGAACCTCTCGATGGCATCTGCGAAAGCACAGTAACTGTTCGATATGGAGATCGACTGCGGGCCATCATCATTCGATTCGAGGGCGTCGATGGCAGGTGGTTATGTACCGCGCTGCGTCTGCTCTGAAGATTTAAGCTGCGCCGTGGCAGCGCTTAAATTTCTTTCCAGAACCGCACGGACAGGGGCTATTTCGTGAGACATCACCTGATGTCACAACGCCGTTTTCATCAGCAGCGCTGTAGCGAAGTGGAGCTTTCTGAGTTGGTTTCTCATCTACTCCGCGAGCAGAGAGCTGAGAGCCATCGCCTTCAATAGTAACTTCGACGTTAAAGACCAAGCTGGCTAGCTCTTCCTTAATTGCATCCATCATCGCTGAGAATAGTTCGTAGCCCTCGCGCTGATATTCAACAAGTGGATCTCTCTGAGCCATCGCACGTAATCCGATACCTTCTTGCAGGTAATCCATCTCATAAAGATGCTCACGCCATTTACGATCGAGAACTGAGAGAAGTACTTTTCTTTCGAGTTCGCGCAAGACTTCAACACCTAGTTCTTCTTCGCGCTTCTTATAAGCAGCTACTGCATCTTCGAGAAGTCGAATCTCCAAGATCTCTGCATCAAGTGCTGAGACTGAACCGAATTCAGAGATGAGATTTTCGGGAGTAAAGGAGACTGGATAAATCAATTTAATTGCAGTCCAGAGCTGAGCAAGATCCCAATCCTCTGCATAGCCCTCTGCGGTCGCAGATCGGACATAAGCGGAGATTGTCTCAGCCATGAAGTCACCAACTTGTGTTCCGATATCTTCGCCTTCGAGAACGAGGCGACGTTCAGCGTAGATAACTTCGCGCTGACGGTTCATGACATCGTCATACTTCAAAACATTCTTTCTAATCTCAAAGTTCTGCGCCTCAACTTGAGTCTGCGCTGAACGAATCGCATTCGAGACCATCTTGGATTCAATTGGTTCATCTTCAGGTAGACCCGCAGCTGCAAGTACACGTTCAACAATTCCAGAGTTGAAGCGGCGCATCAAATCATCTTGAAGTGATAGATAGAAGCGAGATTCTCCTGGATCGCCTTGGCGACCTGAACGACCACGTAGCTGATTATCAATACGTCGAGATTCGTGGCGCTCTGTACCTAGAACGTAGAGGCCACCAAGTGAGATAACTTCCTCATGTTCTTTTTCAATTGCAGCTTTCTGCTTTGCAATCTCATCTGGCCAGGCGCTCTCATACTCAGTTGGATTATCTACTGGAGAGATACCTTTTCTCTGAAGTTCAAAGTCAGCCATGAATTCTGGGTTTCCACCGAGCATGATGTCTGTTCCGCGACCAGCCATATTTGTAGCAACAGTTACAGCGCCTTTAGTACCAGCGCGAGCAACAATCGCTGCTTCGCGTTCGTGATGCTTAGCGTTGAGAACCTCGTGAGGAACTCCTGCCTTCTTCAAAAATGCTGAGAGTTCTTCTGACTTCTCAACGCTGACAGTTCCAACCAAGACAGGTTGACCTTTTCTGTGGCGTTCAACGATGTCGCGAGTTACTGCAGAGAATTTTCCAGTCTCTGATTTGTAGACCAAATCTGGTTGATCGAGTCGCTGCATTGTGCGATTTGTTGGAATTGGCACAACTCCCAATTTATAAATCTGATGGAATTCAGAGGCTTCAGTCATTGCAGTACCGGTCATACCTGAAATAGTTTCGTAGAGGCGGAAGTAGTTCTGCAGGGTAATCGTTGCAAGAGTCTGGTTCTCATCCTTGATATCGATTCGCTCTTTAGCTTCAAGGGCTTGGTGAAGTCCTTCGCTATAGCGGCGGCCCGCAAGCATGCGGCCAGTGTGTTCATCGACGATGAGGAGCTCACCATTCATGACTACATAATCTTTATCGCGCTTAAATAGCTCTTTAGCGCGAACAGAGTTGTTGAGATAGCCAATAAGGGTCGTGTTAGCTGCTTCGTAAAGGTTTTCGATTCCAAGAAGTTCTTCAACTTTAGTGACACCGTCTTCAAGAATTCCGATGGTCTTCTTCTTCTCATCTACTTCGTAGTGAGCGTCACGCTGCAACTTTGTCGCGATATTTGCAAACTCTACGTACCACTTAGTTGCCTTGTCAGCCGGTCCGCTGATAATCAAGGGCGTACGAGCTTCATCGATAAGAATTGAGTCAACTTCATCGACTACGGCGAAGAAGTGATCTCTCTGCACGCAATCTTCGAGAGACCAAGCCATATTGTCGCGTAGATAATCAAACCCAAATTCATTATTGGTTCCATAAGTAATGTCAGAGTTATATGCGTCTCGACGTTCTGCTGGAGTCATGCTGTTCACAATTACACCAACTGTGAGCCCAAGGAATCTATGGATACGACCCATCCACTCGCTATCGCGCTCGGCGAGGTAATCGTTAACGGTAACGACGTGAACGCCTCTGCCAGCTAAAGCGTTGAGATAAGAAGGAAGAGTTGCAACGAGAGTCTTTCCTTCACCGGTGCGCATTTCTGCAATATTTCCACGGTGAAGCGCCGCACCACCCATGATCTGAACGTCGTAGTGACGTTGACCAAGTGTGCGTTTAGCCGCTTCGCGGACAACTGAAAAAGCTTCAGGCAGGAGATCATCAAGGGTTTCACCATTTGATAAACGAGATTTAAATTCTTGAGTCTTAGCGCGAAGTTGATCATCGCTTAAAGGGGTAATGGAGCCTTCGAAAGAGTTGACCTTGTCGACGACCTTGCTTAAGTCTCGAAGGATTTTTCCTTCGCCGGCTCGCATGATGCGGTCGATAATCGAAGCCATGTTCCTACCTTCCAATAGCTAAAAATCTGGTCGGCCCTTTCGAGCCCCCTTATCGTAGAGGTTCTGCAACGCAGGCAGTTACAGCGGCGGAGACCACAATTCCCACGGCACGCAGGGCTCTAGCCGCTTCGCGCAGAGTCGCCCCAGTTGTGACCAGGTCGTCAACGAGTATCGCTCTCCCACTGATAAATCTCAGGGATACCAGAGCCCCCTCTAAATTTTCTGCCCGATCCTTTGCATCTAAATTCGATTGATCTCTGACTTTGCGAATATGGGTCAAGAGCTCTTCTGTCGGCAAACCTTCGCTTTCGCTAATCTTTCTCGAAAGAACTGATACAAATTGGCGACCTCGTTTTCGCGCAACGCTATTTCGCGATGGAATCGGAATTAGAAAATCACATTGACTCTGGACTCGAGCACCATGTAGAGAGTGTAGAAGCGCACTTTCCAAGAGATTATCTGCTAACTCAAGGCTATTCTCTTTAGCAGCAAGCAGAACCCGGCCCGCAATCGGTGAGTACGGAATTGAAGAATAGATTGGGAATGAGATATCCGAACGCGACCAAGTTTTTATTATTCGAGGATGCCAGAATTTTCTACATCCTGAACAGATAGAAATTCCGAGTTGATCGCACCCTAAGCACCGAACCGGAAAGATAAGTTCTCGTAATGAAGATATTGAATTCATCGAGCAATTTTGCTCTAGCTAAAGCGATAAGTTAGAGAGAAAAATTCTCCTGGGGGAAATCACTTGGTGTGACTTTTATTGGCCGCGCGTTGATGGTTTCTCCCGCTCTTAATGGCAAGGTAAGAACGAAATGTGCACCAAGTCCAGGTCTTCCCCATGCATCAAGCTCTCCGTTGTGTAGTCGGGCATCTTCAAGGGCAATTGAAAGGCCGAGGCCTGTACCCCCGCGCACTCGAGCACGAGATGGATCTGCGCGCCAGAATCGGTCAAAGACTCTTATCAGTGCAGATTCATCTAAACCTGTTCCGTGATCTCTTACTCCAATGCCAACTTCCGATTCTGTGGCGACGACATTGACTACAACCGGCTTTCCCTCAGAGTGGTCGAGCGCGTTTGAGAGGAGATTTCGCATAATTCTTTCAACGCGACGGATGTCGGCTTTGATGGTGACTGTTGAACTCCCCGACTCAACTTTGATTTCAGGGGATGTCAGTTCGCTTGCAACATCAAAATCTTTAGCGCATCGCTTTATGAGAGTAATGATGTCGAAATCCACTGGTTCCAAAATTGCAACCTCTGCATCAAATCTGCTGACTTCGAGTAGATCTTCCAGAAGACGCTCAAAGCGATCTAGCTGAGCAACCAGCAGCTCTGAGCTCCGAGATACTAGTGGGTCGAATGATTCTCTCTGGTTGTGAATGACCTCCGATGCCATTCGAAGAGTTGTGAGAGGTGTGCGTAGCTC
>JBILBB010000138.1:0-3268 GCA_044353955.1 Candidatus Planktophila sp.
TCATGTCCACCAAGAGAAAGACGGCGAACGATGTAGGAATCTAAACCTTCGCTGAAGAGAACCTTTGGGATGTCATAGATCGATGGAGCATCTACTGCTGCAACAACCGCTTCGACATCTACGTCGCACATAAGCGAAATCTTCTTCTTAATTCCCTCAGGGATCGGGCGATCGCATCGAAGTACCACTGCATCAGGTGCTATACCGATACTGCGAAGGGCAGCAATACTGTGCTGCGTTGGCTTCGTCTTGAGTTCACCCGATGGACCGATATATGGCACAAGTGAGATATGGAGATAGAAGACATTGTCACGACCGACTTCCTGGCGAAGTTGTCTTGCTGCTTCCAAGAAGGGTTGCGACTCAATATCGCCAACAGTTCCACCAATTTCAGTAATTACGACATCAACCTGATCAGAATCATTAGCGAGCATTCGCTCTTTAATCTCATTGGTGATGTGCGGAATAACCTGAACTGTCTCGCCTAGATATTCACCACGACGTTCGCGTGCGATAACGCGAGAATAGATCTGACCTGTTGTGACATTTGCAGAACCTTCAAGGTTGCGATCCAGGAATCTTTCGTAGTGACCAATATCGAGATCGGTCTCAGCGCCATCATCTGTGACAAAGACTTCACCATGTTGAAATGGATTCATGGTGCCGGGATCGACATTAAGGTATGGATCGAGCTTCTGCATCGTGACGCGGATACCGCGGGCCACTAGAAGTCTTCCGAGAGATGAGGCTGTGAGCCCCTTACCTAAACTTGAGGCGACTCCGCCTGTTACGAAAATATGCTTGGTCACATGCGGCTGGCTCATGGAAGACCAACCTATCACCGAAGTTGACCCTATCCTCGCAGCGCCAGTAGTTCTGCCGCGTGTTCTCGCGCACTCGAGGACTCTTCAAGCCCAGCGAGCATTCGAGCGATCTCTTCGATTCGCTGAGCGCTTTCAAGCTTGGAGACTCCAGATGCCACAACTGAGCCGTCACTGCTCTTCTTCACAACAAAATGGGTATCGGCCCACGCAGCAACCTGAGGCAGGTGAGTCACAACGATCACTTGCGAGTTCTTAGATAGTTCGTGCAACCTCTTGCCAACTTCAATCGCCGCTTTTCCACCGACGCCAGCGTCTACTTCATCGAAAATGTAAGTGCCGACTGGATGAGTCTTTGCAATAACAACTTCAAGTGCCAACATTATGCGTGACATTTCTCCACCAGAAGCGCCCTTGCCTAAAGCAATCTTTGGTCCATCACTATGCGCCTGAATCATCATCGTGACTTCATCACATCCTAATTGAGTAAAATCACTCTCCTTCAACGATCCTGCATAGTCTGCACTTTTCACCTCTGCATAGAAATTCGTGTGAGGCATTGAAAGCGCCTTGATCTCATCTGAGACGGATTGTGAAAGTTTATTCGCCGCGCTCTGACGCTCTTTCGTCAGACTTTGTGCGCTCTTCAGAAGGTTGGCTTTGATTGCAGCAAGCTCTTTCTCTAGTTCAGCAATTCGATCATCGCCACCTTCGAGATCGGCTATCGACTCTTTACCGCTCTTTGCCTTTGCTGCAAGTAATACTAAAGCTTCATCTCCAAGTTCAGTCGATGACCATCTCTTAATGAACGAGTGGAGTTCAGCTTTGCGAGATTGCAGAGTGTCCAATCGGACAGGATCTGCTTCAAGTGAAGTCGAATAACTTGCGAGATCGGTCGTAGCATCATCGAGGATGAAGACCGCTTCAGAGACGCGATCTGAAATCTCTTCGAGACGAGAATCCTTACCCTTAGCGGCATCTAAAGCTCTGCGTGCAGAATGTAGGAGGGTCAAAGCGCCATCCTCTTCTCCATTGAGTGCGCTAGTTGCAGTTGAGCTCGCGATACGGAGATCTTCGACGCTTGAGAGACGATTGATTTCATCGTCGGTGGCGCTACATTCACCGCGGACTGCCTTAAGTGCCGACCAAGCGGTGAGAAACTCTTTGAGTTCTGCAATCTCACCATCTCGTTTATTTGCAGAGGCTTTCATCGCAGCGATTCGCGCTTTAAGCTCTAAATACTCGTCATAGCTTTTCCGGTAGGTATCAAGCGCTTGCAGAAGTGAATCTCCCCCAAATCGATCGAGGAGTTCACGCTGTCTTGCCGGTTTAACAATCTGCGCATTTGCTGATTGGCCATGTATCTCAATAAGTGAATCGGCCAGGGTGGAGAGCGTTGATGCGGGAACGGTAGCTCCACCGCAAATCGCCTTGCTCTTCCCATCTCCATTGACCGTTCTGGTGATGATTAATGAGCCATCTTCAATTACTGCACCGACTTCTTCAAGATCGCTATGCAAACCTTTTGGAACAGAGAATGTGGCGCTAGCAACTAAGCGGTCAGAACCGTGACGAACCAGTGCGCTGTCACTCTTTCCACCGAGAACAAGTGAGAGTGCGGTAAGAATCATCGTCTTTCCTGCGCCAGTTTCGCCGGTAAGAACATTGAGACCGGGGCCTAATTCAAGCTCTGATTGATCGATGATTCCGAGATTTCGGATAGATATCTCTTCTAGATAAGAACGTTCACTCACCGCGCCATCCTTCAACGGGAAGTTTGAACTTTGCGACGAGACGATCTGTGAAGAGCGTTGCGGATACATGCGATAACTTAATTGTCTGTGAATCGCGAGTGATGATTACTCGATCACCTAATTTAAGAGGGATCTTTCGAAGGGCATCTGCAGAAAGTAGCGCCTCAGAAGATTCAACTGTCACGATAATTTCAGATCTTGGCGAGACAACCATTGGTCTCGAAAAGAGTGCGTGGGCTGATATTGGCAGTAACACGAGCGCTTCAATTTCTGGCCACAAGACAGGACCGCCAGCGCTAAATGCATAGGCAGTCGATCCCGTTGGAGTCGAGCAGATGACACCATCGCAGCCCCAATGAGAAAGTGGTCGACGGTCGATTTCAACAAAGAGTTCAACCATTGTTGTTCCATCACGTTCAACAGTTACTTCATTCAGCGCCCAGCCATTGGAGATCTCTTTGCCATCGCGCTCAACACTGAATTTGAGAACCATTCGATTCTCGCTGACATAACTCTTATTGATTATTGCATCTGCAATAGCTTGAATACTTGGCCGATCAACTTCTGCTAAAAATCCAACTTGTCCAAGATTGATTCCTAGAAGTGGAATATTGCGCGAAAGAGTAACTTCTGCAGCGCGAAGTATCGTTCCATCTCCACCCAAGACAACTGCTACCTCAATCTCGGGAAGTT
>JBILBB010000139.1:0-3250 GCA_044353955.1 Candidatus Planktophila sp.
ACCAAGAAATACAAGTGCGCGAATCTTCTTGCCATTTTCAACTAATTCATAAGATCGCACTTTTCCAGAGTGACCTTCAACTGCTGGTGCGAAGAAGCCTGTGATCTCATGTGCATCGCACTCGTAGGCAGGTGTTCCAAGCGCATCTGCTGCAGTGACCCAGCCTGACCCCATAACAAGTGCAACATCGTGTGCCGCTACGCCAGTGCGCTCTGCAATTTCTGCAGCTGCCTTGGTTGCGGCAGCTAATGGGTCGGAATAGAGAAGATCAGTTGAGGTCATGCCTCAATAATGTCACAGAGAACGCTTCCGCTAGACACTGTCTCGCCGATGGTCGCCTTGAGGTTCTTAATCACACCGCTCTTATGTGCATTGAGTGGCTGCTCCATCTTCATCGCTTCTAGAACGATTATCAGATCTCCTGCTTCAACGCTCTGACCCTCTTCAACTGCAATCTTTACGACAGTGCCCTGCATGGGAGATGCAAGTCCAGTACCTGAAGCCGACCCAGCATTCGCCTGCTTTGCACGGTGGCGCTTAACAACAGGTTCTGGTGCATGAACAACGATTTCAAATCGCTTTCCATTTACTTCGGCGACTAACTTCTCAGCTGCAACCTTTGTCTGTATCTCTGATCCCTCTGCAATAAATGCAGGTATCTCATTCTTAAATTCATTTTCGATGTAGCTTGTATAAACCTTGAAATCTTCGGTGTAGGCGGGGTCTTCAAGGATTGCTCTATGGAATGGAAGGGCTGTAGCAAGGCCACCCACTTCAAACTCTGCAAGTGCTCTGCGAGCACGTTCAATGGCTTCTTTTCGCGTTGCTCCAGTAACAATAAGTTTGGCTAGAAGTGAATCGAAGTTTCCACCGATGACATCACCATTACGGAAGCCCGCATCAACGCGTACGCCTGGACCTGTTGGAATATTCCATGAAGTAATGCGACCAGGGGCTGGCAAGAATGAACGCCCTGGATCTTCTCCATTGATTCTAAATTCAAGTGAGTGACCACGAATGGCAGGATCGTCGAATCCTAGGCTCTCACCCATTGCAATTCTGAATTGTTCACGGACAAGGTCGATTCCGGTAACTTCTTCCGAGACTGGATGTTCTACCTGCAAGCGAGTATTAACTTCTAAGAATGAGATTGTTCCATCGAGACCAATCAAGAATTCGCATGTGCCGGCGCCGACATAGCCAGCTTCTTTCATTATCGCCTTACTTGAGCGATAGAGCTCTTCATTCTGCGCATTAGTGAGAAAGGGAGCAGGCGCTTCTTCAACAAGCTTTTGATGGCGTCGCTGTAAAGAGCAGTCTCGTGTTGAAACTACAACTGCGTGGCCATGTTGATCGACAAGTACTTGAGTCTCGACATGTCGCGGCTTATCTAGATAGCGCTCAACGAAACATTCTCCACGGCCAAATCCTGCAATGGCTTCGCGGACAGCAGATGCATAAAGCTCTGGAATTTCTTCCATAGTGTGGGCAACCTTGAGACCTCTACCGCCGCCACCGAATGCAGCTTTAATTGCCACAGGTAGACCATGTTCTTTAGCAAAGGCGAGAACCTCTTCGTGACCAGTGACAGGATCTTTTGTTCCTGCAACGAGCGGTGCACCCGCTGCAGATGCGATTCTGCGTGCTGAGACTTTATCGCCGAGCGCGCTAATTGCAGCAGGAGATGGACCAATCCAGATTAAACCTGCATCAATAACCGCTTGGGCAAAATCTGCATTCTCTGAGAGAAATCCATATCCAGGGTGAACGGCATCTGCCTTTGATTCGATTGCCAGAGCGATAATCTTTGGAATGTTTAAGTAAGTATCTTTAGCGACCGTTCCGTTGAGTGAGTATGCGTAGTCAGCGCGTTGTACATGCAGTGCATCTCTATCTTCTTCAGCATAAATCGCAACGCTCTCAAGTCCATGATCAGAGCAGGCACGGATGACGCGGAGAGCAATCTCGCCTCTATTGGCAATCAGTACGCGCTTCATGACATCTCCTTCACCTGTGGCCAAGAGTATCCAAGTTGCTTCATCGCGCTTCGAAGAAAGGGCATCGATATTCCAACAACATTTGTGTAATCGCCTTCAATCACAGGGATAAAGGGAGAACCAAACCCATCAAGAGTAAATCCACCAGCTACGTGAAGGGGTTCCTCTGATGCGACATAGTCATGAATCTCTTCATCTGTCATATCTGTGAAGGTCACCTTGGTTGTTACACGATCTGCAATTTCAATTCCGCGCTCTGTATCAATGATGCAGTGCCCTGTGTGAAGCAACCCAGTGCGTCCGCTAATTTTCTTAGCTCGCTCAACTGCAATCTCTGGAGTTCCGGGTTTGCCAAACGAGACGCCATCGACATCAAATGTTGAGTCGCAACCGATAATGATTGCAGGGTAATCAATCATCTCTCGAACTGTATGTGCCTTGGAAATTGCCAGTGCAATTACCATATCTTCAGGCGACATTGCATTGAAGAAATCAGTCTCTTCATCAACATTGCTCACGATGATGGTCGGCTTTAAGCCAGCATCTTCTAGAAGAGTGCGTCGTGACTTTGATTGTGAAGCTAAAACTATGCGCGGCATTAATCGAACTTTCTTGCACCAAATGTAATTTGATGAGGAAGCGGTTGGCGAAGTTGCGGAAGTCCAAAGACGCTGCGCTTAATGACAGGCTTTAAATCAACAGCTTTATGGTTGGCCAAGACTGCTCGAATGGCTAACAGCTCTTCGGGAGTCGGATTACCCGCAACAACAGTAAATTTCATTTTCTATAGTGGGATATTTCCGTGCTTACGTGCCGGCAAGTTATCGCGCTTAGTCTTGAGAGTGCGGAAAGCCTTTGTGATGTATTGGCGAGAATCTTCTGGCTCAATCACGCTATCGATTGTGCCGCGCTCTGCCGCTAAGTACGGATTTGAGAACTTCTCTGTGTATTCAGTAATCAATTCAGCGCGCTTTGCATCTTGATCCTTAGCTTCAGCTATATCTTTTCTATAGAGAATATTGACGGCGCCTTGCGCTCCCATTACCGCAATCTCTGCAGATGGCCATGCGAAGTTGATATCGCTACCGAGATATTTAGAACCCATCACGATAAATGCTCCACCGTAGGCTTTACGAGTAATCAGGGTTACCAGCGGCACAGAAGCTTCTGCATATGCGTAGAGAAGCTTTGCGCCACGGCGAATAATGCCGTTCCACTCTTGTTCTGTTCCAGGCATAAATCCAGGAACATCG
>JBILBB010000017.1:0-12026 GCA_044353955.1 Candidatus Planktophila sp.
ACCACCAAACCCCATAGGAACTCCGAGACGTTGGGCAGACCCGATAGCGATATCTGCGCCCCACTCCCCCGGTGCTTTGAGCAGAGTGAGCGCAAGTAAATCGGTTGCAACAATTAAGAGTGCGTCTTTCGCATGAGCGAACTCAGCTACCTGCATGAAATCATTAATTGTTCCAGTGCTATCTGGATACTGAACAAGTACCCCAAAGTAATCTAGCGAGGAATCAACATTGAGCGAATCTACTTCTACAACTTCAATTCCAAGAGGTTTCGCCCGAGTAATGACAACTGCTTTGGTCTGTGCATGAACATTCTTGTCGATAAGAAACAACGCTGAATCCGCACTCTTTGAATTACGTCGAGCAAGTGTCATTGCTTCAGCAGCGGCAGTGCCCTCATCTAGCATCGATGCATTTGAGACTGCCAAAGCTGTCATCTCGCAGATCACGGTTTGAAAAGCGAAGAGCGCTTCTAAACGACCCTGTGATATTTCAGGTTGATATGGAGTGTATGCGGTGTACCAGGCAGGATTCTCAAGAACGTTGCGCTTGATGACAGGTGGAGTAATCGTTCCGTAATAACCACCACCAATGAGTGATGTGAAAACTTCATTCTCATCGGCCATCGCTCGAAGTTCGGCAATAACTTCTACTTCACTCTTTGCTGAGTCGAGAACTTCACTCAGCTTCTTCTCGATAACTATATTTTCTGGAACGACGTCGCCGATAAACTTCTTTAAATCTGAGTACCCAAGCACCGAGAGCATTTCGCTCTCTTGACTTGCTGACGGACCAATATGGCGATCTTCAAAGTTCTGACGGTCGCTCATATCTAAATCTCCTCAAAAGGTTCGCACTCGAACCGCTAGAGGGGAAATATATGAGGTTTAAGCGCCCTTCGCCTTTCGACGCAGCGAGAGTTCATCGCTATTTTCAACACCCGTAACTTCACCGTTAACTTCACCTTGAAGCGTGGCTAGGGATCCTTCAACTTCATGCCAGACCTTGCCAACTGCGATTCCGAATACTCCTTGGCCACCAGCCAGAAGGTCGATGATTTCATCAGGACTTGCACACTCGTAGATTGATGCGCCATCGCTCATAAGGGTAATTCGCTCTAACTCTGTGACTCCCCTATTTCGCAGGTGATCAACAGCGGTACGAATATTTTGAAGTGATACACCCGCATCGAGCAAGCGCTTAACAATCTTTAAAACTAAAATATCTCTAAAGCCGTAGAGACGGGCGCTTCCTGATCCCGTTGCAGTACGAATTGATGGTTCGACTAATCCTGTACGCGCCCAATAATCGAGCTGTCGGTATGAAATTCCAGCAGCTGAACATGCAGTAGCGCCGCGGTATCCAATTTCAAATTCTTGATCAGTCACGAGAGGGGGCTCGCTTTCGTTGTGGGGTTGGCTAAAGGGTACGCCTGGGGGCTCAGAAAGTAGATGAGCGACACGAAGATAACCTCTACTAGAGGTTGAGACTTTTACGCCCTATCCTGCAAAATCCTCAGGGTTGATGCCATCTAGGAACTCTCTAAAGGCCTCCAAATCCTGCTCTCCAGCCCCTGCTGCTCCGCCTTCTGAAGCGCTCTGCGCTACCTGCTCTGGGATATCGATTCCAATCTCGTCAAGGAGATCGTTATCAATCAAGATATTTGTCTTTGTCCGAAGAGCGATCGCAATCGCATCTGAAGGTCTAGCCGACAATGGCGGCAATACACCGGCCTCGGTACGAAGGTGAAGCTCCGCATAGAAGACCCCATCGACTATAGAGGTGATGTGGACCGCCGTAAGTGTTGCTTCAAGGCGATCAAGGAGATCGCGGATTAAGTCGTGGGTAAGCGGCCGCGTTGCCTCTAACCCTTGCTGCGCAAAAGCTATCGATGTCGCCTCGACTGCGCCGACCCAGATTGGAAGAAACCTTGTTCCCTCAATCTCTCTGAGTAGAACGATGGGTTGATTGCTCGGCATCTCAATTCGAACTCCAACAACCTCAGCTGGAATAAACATCAGGAGCTAAAACCGATTAGCGAGGACGATTGAGACCACCACGAACGAGAGCGGCATGAAGACGCACTGAGAGAGATGCAATCTCCTTCTGAACTTCCTCGGCGCGAGCCTTTGCTTCACTGCTCTTCTGTCGGGTGAATGGAGTAATAACCTGTTCAATCAATCCGATTTCACGATCTGCAGCCGATTTAAATGATCGAAGGTGGCGCGGCTCAATACCGAAGCCAGCCATCTCAGCGACTGCCTTTGCAACCGCAAGTGCATCTCCATCGTAGTGGCGCCCACGTATTGCGATAAGACCAAATGACTCAAGTTCTACAAGCTGACTATCTTCAAGTGATGATGCTTTAAGAAGTTCTTCCCGTGAAAGTCGCATCTCTGACTGCTCTGCAAAAGCTGCTGGAGCGAACTCGCCATCGATTGTCGCTAGGCCGAGTGTTGGACGAGGTGATGCTGTTCCGCCTTGAGGAGCTGGCTGAAGGCCACGGTCAAGTGCGTCGAGGTTCTCTTTAATGACCTTAAGTGGAAGGTATTGATCACGCTGTGCGAGAAGAACGTAACGAAGTCGGTCGAGATCGATTGTTGTGAACTTTCTATACCCAGATGGCGTGCGTTGAGGTTCGATGAGCCCTTCAGATTCAAGGAAGCGAATCTTCGAGATAGTTATATCGGGAAAATCTCCACGTAACTTTGTTAGAACTTCACCGATACTTAAATAGGCTCTCGCTGGAACGCTCAACTTACTTCTCCCCCGCTGATTCAGCTGTCTTTACAGCTGTGATGAATAAAAGGTGATACTTGCCGATCTGAATGTCATCGCCTGCGACCAACTTCTTCTCAGTGATGGAATCATTATTGATATAGGAGCCATTGAGACTTCCTGAATCCTTAAATGTGAAGCTAAGCGTTGCTCCATCAGTTGATGGTTCGATCACTGCATGCTTTCTTGACACTGTTACATCATCGAGAAAGATTGAGTTCTCAGGGGATCTTCCTATTGTTACCCCTTCAGAGGTAATCAAGAATCGCGCTCCCTTTTGTGGACCACGATGGATGATGACCATCGCTGATTTTCCATCTGAGTAGAGTGCACTTTCTACGATATCCCGCTCTTGCGCAGTCGCTTGAGCGAGAAAATCCTGGATTAAGCCGGCTGGGGAATCGCCAACTACAGATCTAAGTCCGAGATGAAGGGTGCTTGTGAGTTCATTCTGCGAATCTGGCTTAGCCATGAACTTGCCCCCTTCCTTGCAGCCCATTAGATGTCAACTTAAGGGTGACACTAGAGAGTTGGTGGAGAGAAATCAAGCGGGCTTTTACGCGGTAATAGACCCATATTCCGCTGAAGTCAGGAGTCCCCCAGGAGCAATTTCTACCCGTATTTCCGCTAACCATCCAGTGCCATAAGGATCAGAGTTGATGAGTTCAGGGTTCTGAGTAAGTGAATCGTTAATTGCAACTACAACACCTGATACTGGCGCAAAGATTTCAGAGACGCTCTTCGTTGACTCAACTTCTCCGCAGACTGAATCAGCAACAACTTTATCGCCAACCTTGGGCATCTGCACATAGACGATGTCGCCAAGTGCGCCTTGCGCGTAATCGGTAATACCCATTCGATATGTAAGTGGTGCAGATGCAGCAGATACCCATTCATGTTCCTTTGTGTACTGTAAATCGGAAGGAATATTAGACATCTACGTGGTCTCCTACTTTATTGGTTAACTTTGTGGGCACATGGCGAGCTCTGACTATCGCGCAACTCTAATCCCTCTGAAGCCTGTTTGGAAATATCCCAGAGCCGTTGCGCAATAAAGTCCGACGCCCCAAATGGCGAAAGCCCATCCGAAGATGAAGGCGAGGGTTCCGTACCAGCTATCGCTCAGGGCTAAGAGAAGGAAGGGAAATGCGTAGAGAAGATTGAAGGTTGCTGCCTTGCCAAGGTATGTGACGGAAAGTGGCGGAAGACCTTTCAGTTGGATGACGAGCGCCAGTAACGCCATTGCAACATCGCGAATAACGAGAACTGCAATCAGCCACAAGGGAATTGCATCGCGGAGATATAGAACGATGATTGTTGCTGCAATATAGAGACGGTCAATTGTTGGATCTGCAATCTCGCCGAACTTGCTCTCTTGGTTAAGGGCTCGCGCTAACTTCCCATCAAAGTAATCAGTTGCTCCCCCAATAGCCAGAACGAAAATTGCCCAACCATCTTGATTACCTGATTGTGCGAGCCAGATGAAGAGAGGGATTCCGAGAAAACGGAGAAAAGTCAGCGCATTAGGAATCGTTAACACGATTACTGCTCCTTATCTCGTTCTTTCACGCGGATAGCGACCTGAACAGGGGTGCCAGGGAACTTAAACTCTTCACGCAATCTGCGCTCGATAAATCTACGGTAGGAAGCTTCAATCCACCCTGAAGAGAAGACGACGAACTTGGGTGGCGCGATTCCGGCTTGGGTGGCGTAGTAGACCTTCGGCTGTTTTCCACCACGAACAGGTGGCGGAGTGGCACCGATGAGTGCCCCTAAGAATGAGTTGAGTTTTGATGTTGGAACTCTTCGCTCCCACGAATCAATCGCTGTCCGAAGCGCTGGAGCGAGTCTGTCTCTATGCCATCCCGTCTTAGCTGCGACATTAACAATCTGAGCCCACTCGACCTGATCGAGATGGCGTTCAACCTCTTTATCCAATTGGTTTCGACGATCTTCGTCTACGAGATCCCACTTATTCATCACGATAACCATCGCCTTACCGGCTTCTTCCACCATGGTGATGATTCGAAGATCTTGTTCAGAGATTGGCACAGAGGCATCAAGTACAACAACTGCGCATTCGCAACGCTCTAGCGCGGTCTGGGTACGAAGCGTTGCGTAGTAATCAGTTCCGCTCGCCTGATTGGCGCGCTTCTTAAGTCCTGCTGTATCTACGAATCGCCAGATACTTCCACCAAATTCGATTAACTCATCAATCGGATCACGCGTAGTTCCTGCAACATCATCGACAATAGAACGACTCTCACCTGCGAGTGCATTGAAGAGTGAAGATTTTCCGACATTTGGGCGACCAATCAAGGCGATACGACGATAGCCATCCTGAACTTGAGCTGCGCCAACTTCTGGCAACTCCTTAACAATTGAATCCAATAAATCTCCGCTACCGCGACCGTGAAGGGCAGAGACAAAGTGTGGTTCTCCTAGGCCGATATTCCAAAGGGCATGCGCATCTGATTCGTCGTTATCGCCATCAACTTTATTTGCAACGAGAATTGTGGGCTTCTTCGCCTTGCGAAGCTCCTGAACTAGAACATCATCTTCATCGAGTGCACCTACCTGAGCGTCTACAACGAAACAAAGTACATCCGCCTCTTGCATAGCAAGCTCTGCGCTGGCGCTCACTTGAACAGAGATTCCATCTGGCTTAGATTCCCAACCACCAGTATCCATGATGATAAATCTTCGTCCGCCCCATTCGCATTCGTATTGAACACGATCTCGTGTAACTCCTGGAGTATCTTCAACAATCGCTTCTCTGCGACCAATGAATCTATTGATAAGAGTTGATTTGCCAACATTGGGACGGCCGAGAATTGCAACAATTGGAAGTCCTAGCAGCGATCGTTGTGAAAGAATCTCCCAGATTCGCTCAACCGTCTCTTCTAAATTGAGCTCTGTCGAATCGATATGCACCGCATCTGTTGCCATCGCAAGAGGTGAGACTGTGCGAGTTGAATCTATTTCATCGCGGCTGGCAAGTGATTGTTCGACAGCTTCAACACCACGAGAATCATCCTTCTGCTCAGCATCTCGACGCACAGCGCGTGCTGAGATATCGGCAGTCAGATAAACCTTTAGAGCAGCATCCGGACAGACAACTGTTCCGATATCGCGACCTTCAACAACGATTCCACGATCTGCCTTAGCAATGATTTTTCGCTGGAGATCTAATAACTCGGCTCTGATTTCTGGCAGGGCGCTTATCTTTGAAACGTGATCGGTGACCTCATTGCTTCTGATCTCCGCCGAAACATTCTTATCGCCGACAAAAATTTGTGGATCTCTAGGATTCGAATTGAAGGAGATCGGAGAATCAATAACCGCCGAGATAATATCTTTCGGATTTTCACTCTTTATCGATAAAGCAATGTATGTAATTGCTCGGTAGAGAGCACCGGTATCCAAGTAACTCCACCCGGCGCGGATTGCAATATTTTTAGATGTGCTGGATTTGCCAGAGCCACTTGGGCCATCTAAAGCAACAACAATCATCTCTACAGCCCATCGTTTAGTTGGTGCATTCTATTGCGTGGAGCGTGATAACTGTGAATTACCCGCGTGGAGTATGAACGCTCCAACCTGCACTTGATAGATGCTCCGCTAATTTCTTCGCATCAGATGAACTTAAAGCGAGCGTGATTAAGCCAGTCTCTTGACCAGGCGAGTGTTCGATTGAGAGATCTTCAACGTTTACCTCTGCCTTTGCACATTCATTGAAGATTGCAGCTAATTGACCAGGTTTATCTTCAATCACGATTGGAAGATATGTGTATTCACGTACTTTGCCGCCATGCTTTCCAGGGATCGCAGAACGTCCTTGGACACCATCTGCAATAACTTTCTCAACCGCGCTCTCATCTGAAAGATGATCAAGTAAAGAAGATAGATCCTTGGAGAAGCTTCGCAAGAGAGGCTCAATTGCCGCAGCGTTAGCCGAGATAATTTCTCGCCAGAGCTTTGGATCGGAAGCCGCAATTCGAGTTGTATCTCGGAGTCCAGAGCCTGCCAAAGTCAGCCAGCTCTCAGGCTTGCCCCCCAATTGCTTCGCCAGAATTGAGGCGATTATCTGAGGAAGGTGTGAGATTAAGGCGACCGCTTTATCGTGTTCATCTGATGGAAGATCGATGGAATCTGCGCCAAGAGTTGAAATCAACTCTCGCCCCATCGCCAGAACGTCGCCATCTACTTCTTGCGAATCGATAATCCAGGTCCGGCCTTCAAAGAGATCTGATCGAGCTGACTCTGCTCCCCCAACTTCTCGACCAGCCATTGGGTGGGTAGGAAGGAAACGAGAGGGTTGAAGTCGTGAAGTTGTTACCTCAACCTTAGGTTTAGCCTTTACAGATGCTACATCTATAAAGCCGCCAGTGAAGTTTGCGCCTTCAAGGGCAACTATTACCGATCTGAAGGCTGAAATCGGAACAGCGGAGATAACTAGATCTGCAAGGAAGGGTTTGCTCATAATTGGACCAACCAACTCTTGTGCCAGCCCTTGAGCGCGAGAATCGGAGTCGACCATACGTACTTCTACTCCATTTGCAGCTAGCGCCAGCCCAATCGATGTTCCAATGAGGCCAGAACCGTGGATCTCAACCTTGGAAAAGGTAGTAAGTGGGCTCATAATCTGCGCTCTTACTGAGCGATATCTCGACGCAGCGCCTTAGCGCCATGAAGGTAGATATGAGAGATCTGAGCGACCGATAAATCGCTCTCAACATGGGCCATAAGTCGGATTGTGCGCTCGAGAGCGCCAGGCACATCAATCTCCACCGCGCAGATTAGTGGCACTGATTGAAAGCCGACCTCACGGGCAAAACCTGCCGGAAAGGCTGCATCGAGATCAGGGCTAGCTGTAAAGAGAACCGAGATGAAGTCACTTGGGGTAAGACCATTGCCTTGAAGGATCTCGGTCAGGAGCTCCTTGACCCCAGCAGCGATTGCCTGAGGTGAATTAGCTTCTACCTGGGTAGCTCCACGGATCGCTCGGACTGACATTGGGAAATCATACAGGGTGAGCTCATCTCCCCGTTGGAAGGCTATATGTTTTTAACGACTTATATATAAATTTGCAAACATCAAATCTTGCAATCGAGAATTTGCACTGTTGATCCATCATCTCCTGCATCTAGATTTGAAATATTGATTTATTTACTTTTGCGGGGTGGTTTTGAGCGTCTGAATATCGATAAATAGGCAATTAAGAGAAGTACAATTACTTGTATCTTTTAATCGATAAAAAGTTTTATCTACATAATATCTATTTAACCTTTTATATTTAAAGCGGTTTGCAGGCTTATTAATTCACCGCTATTGAGATCTCGCCATCTCCCCTCGAGCGTTTCGCCCAAGGAGATAGGTCCGAACTTAGTTCTGATCAATCGCAAGACCTCGACATCGACAGCCTCCATCAACCGTCGGATGATGTGGTAACGACCCTCGTGGATCGTGACCTCAATCCACTGAGGAGATAGGTGCTTAAAGTTTAAAACTCGACCCATTCCATCTTCGAGCTCGACCCCTTTGAGCAGGACCTTCTCAACCCCAGTTGGAAGCTTTCCATCAAATTCAATGATGTAGGTCTTCTCCAGGCCATAGGAGGGGTGGGTAGCTCTAAAGGTTAAATCTCCATCATTTGTCAGCAGAATGAGCCCCTCAGAATCCTTATCAAGGCGCCCAACATGGAAGAGTCGCTCAGTCCTGAGGTCGATAAAGTCGGCTAGAGATGGGCGACCCTCGGGGTCGAACATAGTTGACAGAACGCCTCGTGGCTTATGAAGTGCAAGGTAAGTCTTAGACAATGAGCGCTCAATTGTCTCACCATCAATGGCTATCTTCACCTTGTCGGGGTCGAACTTCGCTCCAAGCTCTCTGATCTGATGGCCATCGACTGTCACTCGACCATCCATGATTAGTTCGTCGGCGCCACGGCGGCTAGTGATTCCCGCGTCGGCAATTATCTTATTTAGGCGCATCTCGGCCATGTGGCTATCCATTCTCGACAGTCAACTCCCCCAAAGTACGCTCAGATAGCGAGTAGGGGCGGTGGTGAGGAGAGTCTAAGTCGTAACTTAGTCAGTTAGCGAATCGAGGATCTCATCGAGGGCATCGAGATCAGGCAGATGAGGGGCAAGAGGTGGCAGATCTGTAAGGGCATTGAGGCCCAGGCGTTCAAGGAAGTAGCTGGTGGTCTTGTAGAGGATCGCTCCTGTCTCATTCTCAACCCCATACTCTTCTACGAGACCACGAGTAATGAGGGTCTTCATAACCGCCTCAACATTTACCCCGCGGATCGCTGAGACGCGGGCGCGAGAGACAGGCTGGCGATAGGCGATGACGGCGAGGGTCTCGAGAGCGGCCTGAGTCAGTCGATTCTGTTGACCGTCTAGGACGAACTTCTCCACGACCGCTGAACAATCCGGATTGCTGTAGAAGCGCCAGCCCCCATTGATAGCCTTTAAGATAAAGCCACGATCTTCATAACTTGGAACTAAGAATTCAAGGGCGTCGACTACCTGGTCGACGGTGACCTCGAGAACCGATGCCAGAGTGAGTTCAGTAACCGGTTCATCCACGACCATCAAGATCGCCTCTATGGCGCGGGCTAGGGCTGCAGGGTCGAAGAGATGTGCCAGCTGATCTGTGGCTGCGCCCTCTACGTCGGGAGTCTCTACTTCTGGATTAGACATTCTTGCCCTCTTCTGTCTCATTTTCTGGGGTTACTGGGATATCAAACTCGTCGGTGGCGAGAATCTCGCCCTCATCAGAGCCTATCCAGCTGATCTGGAGCTCGCCAAGGGCGACGACCTGCTCAAAGCGTAAGGCGCCCTGGCGATACAGATCGAGCAGGGCCAAGAATCGAGCGACCACAACCAAGGTCGAATCCGCCCCTTGGACAAGGTTTCTAAAGGAGAGGACCTTTGACCTGCGGAGAGCATCGACCACCAGCCTGGACTCCTCGGCCACGCTCACCAGGGCGCTATGAAGGTGCTCTACCGCAACGACCGGCGGTGACTTCGGGGTCAGAACCCGTTCTGCGATCGCGGCAAAGCGAGCAGCCCCGACCCCAATCAAGACCTCAGGCAGAAGAGCGGCCAGCGCTGGATCGAGAGCTACCACGCGTGGGAATGATTTATCGGCCGCCAAGATTCGCTCCTGGAATTCGGCTGCAATCTCCTTAAAGGCGCGATACTGGAGCAGGCGTGCAAAGAGAATATCTCGAGCCTCGAGAATGGCGAGGTCTTCCTCATCCTCAATCTCACCACTAGGCAGGAGCCTTGCCGCCTTGAGGTCGAGAAGGGTCGCCGCAATTACGAGGAACTCAGTTGCTTGATCGAGCATCCAGCCCTCGCCGGACTCTTCCAAGCGACGGATAAATGAGATGAACTCATCGGTTACCAGGCTTAGGGAGACCTCAGTAATATCGAGCTTATGGCGAGAGATGAGCTGTAATAGCAGGTCAAAGGGGCCATCAAAGTTTGTGAGGTGAACGTTAAATCCCTCTTCAGGCGCGCTCTCGACAGGGTTCTCCCCCAGAGCTACTCCGACATTTTCCACCTGCGAACAGTAACTCCTTACTTGCAGAAGGCTGCGCATTACGCGTAGAGTCGGCAGAAGACGAAAAGAGGTTTCTCGCTTGAACGCTAAATCGACATTTGACGATGATGTTGCCACCACTGCCAGCCTCCTCGGTATCAAGCAACGAAACTTCCCGATTCCCGCCCCCATCACTGAACATGGCGATGCGAAGATCATCTCTATCTTCAATCAGAAGGGTGGAGTCGGTAAGACGACTTCAACAATCAATCTCGGCGCAGCCCTTGCTGAACTTGGTCGCCGCGTATTGCTCGTAGATTTCGATCCACAAGGTGGACTTTCACTCGGCCTTGGCGTTAACGCACATAGCCTTCCACTTGAGAACACTGTCTACTACGCACTCATGACACCAGATGCGAATATCGATGAGATTGTTTTGAAATCATCTGTAGCGAATCTTGATTTCCTTCCAGCAAACCGCGATCTCGGAACTGCTGAAACGACTCTCGGCGCCGAAATTGGTGGTCAGCAATACCTTAAGCGTGCACTCGGAAGATTACGTTCCGAGTATGACGTTATCTTGATCGATTGCCAGCCTACTATGGGTCAGCTAACCATTAACGCGCTTGTTGCATCTGATGAGGTCATTGTTCCTTTGCAATGCGAGTACTTTGCGCTGCACGGTTTTATCGAACTTAAAGGCAATATCGATAAGGTGCGCAGTTTCTTAAACCCTGATCTAAAACTCATCGGAATTCTTGCAACTATGTATGATCGCAAAACGCTTCATAATCGAGAAGTGCTTACTGCAATTCTTGAAAAGTACCCAGAGGATGTATTTGAAACCATTATTGCAAAGACTATTCGCTTCTCTGAAACAACTGTTGCTGGCGAACCAATTACCGCCTATGCATCATCTTCAGGTGGAGCTCAGTCATATCGACGTCTTGCACGAGAACTAATTGCACGAGGAGGAGCACGATGAGTAAGAGAGCTAGCCTGCCAGGAGCAGATGAACTTTTCCGCGCTAATACACCAGCGCTCAGCGCAGTACGCGAGGCTACACAAGCCCCTGTGCAAGCTGCGCCTGCTGCTGCTCCCGCTATCGGAACTTCTGCACCAAAGAGCAAGAAGGGCGTTCGTACAATTTCTCGCCGCCGCGTTACTGCTGCAGAGAAATCACCTTCTGGACGTGAACTTCATGAAGAGAAGATCACCGTTTACTTATCAACGGATGAACTCTTTGATCTAGATCAGGCGCGTTTAATGCTGCGTGGAGATCTTGGTCTTGCAGTAGATCGTGGTCGCATTGTTCGCGAATCTATCGCAGTAATAATCGCTGATCTCGAGGCTAAGGGCGATCAGAGCATCCTTGCTCGTCGCCTTCGCGGCATCTAAAACTTCTCGTTACTTACTTTGCTCTTGGGTGCGCAGAGCTATAGCTTTCGCGGACCTTATCAATCGTAATAAGTGTGTAAATCTGCGTGGTGGTAACGGAACTATGGCCAAGCAACTCCTGCACTACTCTGATATCTGCTCCCCCATCTAGTAAATGGGTTGCATAAGAATGTCGAAATACGTGAGGCGAAACCCGGCCAGATAAGCCAGTTGCATCTGCTGCATCGAGAACTATCTGCCATGCGCTCTGTCTTGATAGACGCCCGCCTCGTGAATTTAAGAACAACGCGGAGGTGGC
>JBILBB010000170.1:0-3239 GCA_044353955.1 Candidatus Planktophila sp.
TCCAATCTACTCGCTGATCACTTCCAGATGTGACTAGATTGCTGACAGTCCCTGATATCCCCGTACCACCGTGGTTGTTATACGTTGGGCTGTTAGCTCCGACCTTTAAAGCCCAGCCTTCATATTGAGTTCCAGGACAGAAATAGTCTCCATCATCAATATTCGTAAATGGTGCAGAGGCTCCAACTGTTGCTCCCCAACCATTCTTTTGGCGGTCAACACGGAAACCGAGGCAACTAGGAAGGGTTCCGTGGAAAGACGCGGGAATAGTTGAGGATCCAAAAGCGCCATTTGCTCTAACCCCAACTTCGACATACTTCCCCTGGAGAAATCCTTGAGAGGAAAGAATTTGAGAACGCGTGGCTGGAGTAACCGAAACTGCATTCGATACAGCCCCAGTTCCAGAAGAATCCCTACCGCGCAGCCTGATTGAATACGTTTGCCCATTTGTTAATCCATGAATTGCTAGTGGGCTCCACGTCGCTGCGGGTGAGCGAGTCGTCCATGTAATTCCCCCATCTATTGAATAGTCGTAATTGGTCGCATTTGTCGCTGCAGAGAAAGCGACTTCTGCATAACCATTGTGCGGGGTGATTGACGAGATGGTAGGTGCTGAAGTCACTGCAGAGTTTGCATTAGGTGTGGAGAATTCTGGGAAAAATAAAGGTGCGGATATCGTCTGTACTAGGGTGACAATTAGAACCGTTACAAGTGAGCGCGCAATTTGGCGACGATCAAGGATCGCCTTGCGTTTCATGTGCAGATCTCCTCGTAAATCGGGGGGGGTGACTAGACCCTGATTCTAGGATAATGGCTCTCGCTAAGCAATTAAATGGCGGAAGAGGGGTTAACTGGGAAGAGTTGCGCTCTCTATCGTGATTTTATCAACATCTTCCATCAAGCAAAGTGGGGTTGTAAAGATAACTCCATAAACACCTGTTGAAGCTGCATAAGCGATACGGTGGTAATCGTCGCGGTATCCAATATTGACGCCAGCACCATTAATCAAAGTCAGGGCTCGTGCGGCGTAATAGTTGTAAGTGGTTGTTGGGTAAGAAACGGTTGCAGTGTCATAGATTGTCAAGGATGTCACAGTCCCTGTCTCAGTTGTGGCAGTTGCTGTATCTGTTCCCGTAACACCTTCGAAGATAGCAAGAGGTGTATTCAAATCCGTATTTTTAAACATCTTGATTCTGAAGACAACGTTCTTGCATAGACGTGGATCAAGTCCAATTAAATCCATGCTTGCTATTCGAGACTTACCACCATATGTAGCTGCAGTCGGATTGAGTCCGATTCCAATCCATTGATCACAGGCGGTAATTCTGTAAACACCCTGACCCATTTCGATACGACCATTGTTGAGAGATAGATTTGCCGCAACCGTGGTTGCAACGAGTCCTATAGCTACTAGAAAAATTCCAACGAATCTGCGTGGACGTTTCGAGGTTTCTACGTCATCCGTAAATTCCTCGTCGTACTCGCTCATCGAGCCTTCATATCTCTTCAAACTAGCTACCTACCCAGTCACATTCAGCAGACTTGGTGCAAATGCCCAGCCTTTGCGACTCTTCATAGCAACATCGTTCGCTCCAGCGTCAAGATCGGAGCTATTCGGCAGGGTGAATTCAACATAGTTTGCCAGCGGATTGGTCGTATCAATTGTCAGCGAGGACTTTGGAATACTGAAGAAACCGATGATTACTTCAGTTGTTTCATCACCTGCGTTGAAGCCAGTACCAATAATCCGCATTATTGAGCCTTTAGCCGCGCTAGTCACTGCCGTACCCGATCCATTGGCAAAACTTAACACTGTGAAGGTCTCATAGCTTCGCTTTTCAATGGCTGTAGACCCTGACAAACCTAAATCAGTGGGGGTTGCCGGTGCAGAAGGTATGTACCGATTCATGAAATTTATCCAGTAAATGGTTGCAGTCGTGGTCTCTGTAAAGTAGTTTTCCCCACCTTCCTTGACCGCACGAACCGTGCATGTTCCAACGTTGGTCGCTGTAAGGATTAGGACTCCACTGAGTGCACATCCGGCAGTTCCAGTATCGACCAAAGTGCGAGTGACACTACCAAGACCCGTACCTCCGTAGACATTGAGTGGGTATGAAGAGATACCTGGATAGGCATCGTATTGACCAACGCTTAACTTTGCTTGAAAAGCTTTGTTAATAGTGACGGTGGCACTCTCGTAAATGACACCTTGATAGTTGTTTAACGATGCACCAGCAGAGATCACAATATCTGTGACCGTATACCGATAACTTCCTGCATTCGTCGGTGGTGTTGTGGTTGTCGATGAAACTGTTGGACTAAAGGCGCGTATTGCACGGACATACATATTCGATCCTACTGAATTATTCTTATCTGTTTCACCGCTTAGAGCCCCAGAGCCGAACCACCAGTACTTGGCTGAACCAGCTGCGTTTGATGTGCTCTGCGTTGATGACCAGTAGTTCCAGCTCTGCAGATTGCTTAGCCCGGGAACCTTTAAGTTATTGTAAATGAGTGTGAGTTCATCGATTGATGGAAGGAACCAATCCGTAAATCCCGCTGCGCTTGAAGCAGCTGTGATTCGAGATGCAATTCCTGCCGTTGCGCATCCTGCATTAATGAGTCGTGTGTTTTCTGCACCTGATCCAATTGCGCTACTGAAAGATCCTGAAATAATAGTGCCACCGCAACCCCACGAGGCGTTGGGATCCGCAGCTCCTCCATTCCAGGTTTGTGGCGCCGTCGCCAAATAGATTCCACCATCACTTATTCCTGCTGCAACGTTTATCGTGGTCGCAGATACATAAAATACATAACCACCACCTGGGGCAAGATCGCCGACCGAACAAGTGCCGCCTGAAGCGCAAGAAGTGCTGCCTCCATATGTTGTCCCATTTATGCCTAGAAAATTACTTGTCACTGTTGCAGTTTCAGCACCCTTTAGTCCTGACACGAGGTACGCGGGTGTGATTGGAGAAGCGTTATAGGTCGTCGTAGTGGGAGTTGCAGTAACCGTAATCGAATCTGCCTTGTTTATCGTCAGGATTCCTGTTGAGTAAGTAATTGCGTAATTAGATGCGGATCCCACCGAGAACGAGGCGGCGCTCGGAGTGATCGTGTAGGTAGCTGCGTTTGTTGGCGCCGTCTGCGAGTTATAACTCAAAGCAACTGAGCTATATGTATATGTGAGAGAGGTGAAGGTATCTGATCCAGCGAGAGTTCCTGATGTAATGGAGTAA
>JBILBB010000140.1:0-3238 GCA_044353955.1 Candidatus Planktophila sp.
AACGTTCGCCGCTACCTGCAGCAGCGATAATTGCGGCGATCATAGGAATGGCTGACTAAAAATTAAGAAGCGAGAACCTCGTCAAGGAGAGTTGCAGCCTTCTCTTCATCTGTGCGCTCGGCAAGTGCGAGCTCAGAGACGAGAATCTGCTTCGCCTTGGCGAGCATGCGCTTTTCACCAGCAGAGAGTCCACGATCGAGATCGCGACGGTAGAGATCGCGTACAACTTCTGCGACCTTGATGACATCTCCGGATGCAAGCTTTTCGAGGTTTGCCTTATAGCGACGTGACCAGTTTGTTGGCTCTTCGGTATATGGCTGACGAAGTACGTTAAATACGCGGTCTAGGCCAGCTGAATCCACGACATCGCGCACACCGACGAGATCTACATTCTCTGCAGGTACTCGAACAGTGAGGTCGCCTTGAGCAACCTTAAGAACTAGGTAGGTCTTCTCTTCGCCCTTAATTACTCGAGTTTCAATTGCCTCGATAAGAGCTGCTCCGTGATGGGGATAAACAACGGTTTCGCCGACCTTGAATGTCATGTATTGCCCTTCGATAGAGGACCAATTCTACCAGCCATCACCGACATAGAAAACCCCGTTTATCCGCCCTAAACCAGCGTCAAATAAGAGTAATTTGACATGAGATAATTTCGCCCATGCGCCAGTCAAAGTTTAAGAAATCATCGATTGCATTAATTGCATCAGCTCTCGCACTCACGCTAACTGGTTGCGGTGCAGGCCCTAATGCAGAGACTCGACTCATCAAGCGAGTAACAGATGGCAATGAAGTAATTCTTAAAGAAAATGGCAATAACATCTCAGTCGCAAACCTTCTCCTTGTAGCTCTAGAAGATGGATCAGCGGTTGTTGTCGGCACATTCGTTAACTACTCAGAAGATAACGATTCGCTCGTTGGGCTCTCAGTTAATGGCATCCCTGCTGTAATTACTGGCGAGACAATGATGAAGCAAAATGCACCACTTCGTTTTGAAGGTGATTCAGCAACCACAAAGGGTGTCTTCAACTCTGTCGCTGCTAAAGCAGGAGTAAATATTCCACTGACGCTCTCATTTGAGCGCGCAGGCGATGTAACAACAAATGTAATCGTCCGCGATCAGCGCGATGATTACAAAAACGTTACTAAGTAACTCTTACTTCTTACCCTGATTTGCGACAGCTGTAATTGCATCTGCAGCTGCGGCAGGATCCAAATATTCGCCACCTTTTTTAACCGGCTTTAAATCTGCGCCAAGTTCATAGAGCAGCGGAATACCTGTTGGAATATTCAATCCAGCAATATCTTCATCTGAGAGACCATCGAGGTGCTTCACCAATGCGCGAAGTGAGTTTCCGTGCGCAGTAACGAGAACAACCTTGCCCGCCTTCAGGTCAGGCACAATGCTTTCGGTCCAATACGGAATCATGCGGACAACAACATCTTTAAGGCATTCGGTCATCGGCAAGTCAGAACCGAGATCTGCATAACGCGGATCTGAATCTTGCGAGAATTCTGAACCTTTTTCAATTAGCGGTGGTGGGGTGTCATAAGAGCGACGCCACAACATAAATTGCTCTTCGCCATATTCAGCCAGTGTCTGCGCCTTATCTTTTCCTTGCAGAGCGCCGTAGTGACGCTCATTAAGACGCCAAGAGCGCTTTACTGGAATCCAGTGGCGGTCGCATGAATCGAGTGCGAGCTGCGATGTATGAATCGCACGGCGCAAGAGCGATGTGTGAACAACATCTGGCAAGAGTCCGCGCTCTGCCAATAACTTTCCGCCACGCGCAGCTTCTGCTTCGCCTGTTGCTGAGAGTCTTACATCGACCCAGCCGGTGAAGAGATTGAGGGCGTTCCATTCGGATTCGCCATGGCGCAGCAAGATAAGTTTGAAGTTCGACATGTGGCGAATTCTCTCACATCAAATCAGATGCTTAAATGCATCTAGATTTGCAAGAGATTCACCGCGACTTACACGCCAAGCCCATTCGCGGCGAATTGCATCTGCAAAACCGAGTTCCAAAAGCGGATTAAAAGCTGAATCTGAATATTGCAGAACTGAGCCAATAAGGCGATCAATCTCTTTCCCATTAACTGCATCAAGTGGCAGGCGACCTACAAGGTAGATATCCCCGAGTTCATTGATTGCGAAGGCAACTCCGTACATCTGCGCATTTTTTGCTAAACACCACGCATGCACTGCATCAACGTGAGTATCAGGCTTACGAATCACAAATGCATTAATACTTAAAGAGTGATCACCGATAACAAGTGCGCAATGTGTCTGCAACTTCGCTTCCCCTGGAAGTGTGACCATAAAGGTATTTGCGCCACTGCGTTCAAAATCTAGATCGTGCGACTCTAGAAAATCCTCAATAACCGCAGTTGGGTCGAGCGCCATTTATCCGATGTTCTTCTGTGCATCAATGCGTGCAGAGAGAACACGATCATAGATATCAAGAGTTCCACGAGATGTTGCATCCCAACCGAAGTGCGATGCATGTTCGATTGCACCCATTGAAAGCAGTACACGGCGCTGTGGTTCTTGAATCAAACGAGCAAGAACGGATGACCACGCACGTGGATCGTGCCCATCAACAAGGACACCCGAAATACCGTCTGCAATTGCTGTACGAAGTCCTCCCACTGCTGTTGCAACTACTGGTGTTCCGCAAGCTTGTGCTTCAAGTGCAACCAAACCAAAGCTTTCAGAATAACTTGGAACACAGACTAGATCTGCAGCGCGATACCACTGAGGCAAATCTTCACGCAGTACAGGTGGCGCAAAGCGCACAACATCATCGATACCGAGCCATGTAACAAGTTCCTTAAGGCGTTCAACTTCTGATTGATTTGCACCAGATGCGCCACCAATAATGTTGGTAACCAACTTAGGTCGTAGATGTGGTGAGTGATGCACCATCTCGGCGATTGCGCGGATAAGAACTTCTGGGCCCTTGTGTGGCTGAATGCGACCAACAAATGTCACGATATGCGCATCCGCCGGCAACCCAACGAATTCTCGTGCCGCAGCTTTTCCGCTACCCGCAGTAAATACCTTGAGGTTTACACCAGGGCTAACAACCGAGACGTTATCAGGACAAGCTTCATAGAGAGATACAAGGCTTGCAGCTTCTGCATCGGTATTGGCAATCAGCGAATCCGCGGCGGCAACAACCTGTGTCTCGCCCTGAACACGAATCATTGGCTCTGGAACTTCACCTTCAGCCAGATT
>JBILBB010000032.1:0-9194 GCA_044353955.1 Candidatus Planktophila sp.
AACGATTCCATTACTGAAAAACTTCCGCTCATTGGTGCTGATGGTTATTTTGCTCTGCAACAGCAAGTGCTCAAGATTGCAGATGGCTACAACATCAGCGAAGCAACAGTTAAGCATCTATTAGATCGCTACGGCTCACTGATTTCAGAGATTTTTGAAATCATCACGGCAGATCCTTCGATGGCGCAGCGCCTTATCCCTGATCTTCCATACCTCAAGGCCGAAGTACTTCACGCAGCCTCACACGAAGGTGCACTATCAGTTGAAGATGTCTTGTTAAGACGCACGCGTATCTCTTTTGAGGCTAGCGATAGTGGGCTATCGGCCGCCGATACCGTCGCTGAGATCATCGGCGAAACCCTTGGCTGGAAGTCAGCAGATCGTAAGAACTCTGTTCAATCATTTGCAAAGGTCATTAGCGAAGAAGAATCTGCTCTCAAGGCCCTCGTTAACTCTTAATCGCCCGGCCAACAAATCATTCTCTTGTAACGATTAGCGCGACGCTGAATCCAACCGATTCCTTCTATGTCGGAACGGTAACTAACAGCGCTCAGTATCCAGTTACCAGGCGAACTGGGACTCGCTAATCATCCATACCTTGGATACTAGGATCACGGAAAGTACTGCTGGTATTGCTTTGAAACTACTTCCGCCAAAATTGGAGCGGCGGTATCCCAATCCATTCCATAAACCTTCTTAAATGCCTGCTTGAAAGTTAAGCCATTGACAGTTTCCACAAACAGATTCATGGGTGAATCAATTCCCCCGATTGCTACAAGCGCTTCAATAGTGGACCAACCCAAGGTGTAAAGATAATAACGCTGGATTGTTGAGACTTCCGGATACTTCATAAATGATTCGAGAAAACGCAAGACATTTTCTGGGCGATAGTCCTTGATATCGGCTTGAGGACCGCTTCGCCCATGAGCTTCATTTCTTAGCGCGGTGTATTGTTCAAAGGAAGTAGACGCCCCCAATTTACCTGTAACCGATGCGTGACCCTCTGCAAACCAATCTGGGGTGAGGTTGTAGTAGTTGCCTCTAATTGGCTTTAACTGAAAGAAAGAAACTGCATGAGTGAACTCATGTATTTGAATCTCACCAGTGAACTCAGCTCCGTGAATAGCTCCACCAGGATCAGATGCACCAAAGTGACCTATGGCTTGCCAATCTAGAGTAACGGAGCCACTGGCATCCCAACAGCGCAATGCATTAGGGCATGAATACCCAAATTGAAAGTTAGCTGTATCTTTTCCTGCCCTCATTGCGACTTCATTCTTTGCCCATTCTTTATCGGCGAATGTGTAGTAAATAGAGAAGACTTCATCTGGCTGTTTGAAATTCTGGAAAATCTTAGATCCAATCAGATATGCAGAAGCTGAATTCTTATTTACGGGAACTGTATTAGGTCCAATTATTGTGTTGACTTTAATAGAACTCTTAAAGTCTGTTGCCATTAACTTCTGGTACTTGCCAAAAACATTGAGAGCAATTGCATCGACATTTTGGGAGATGTTAGAGAATGTGAGCTCTTTCGGTGTTGGCGTTGCCGTGGGCGTAGGTGCTGCCTTGGGCGTAGGTGCTGCTGTGGGTGTGGGTGTAACAACCGCAACTTCTTTTTTCCAAACCAACTTCTTTCCTGACTTAAGACAGGTATACATTTTTTTCTGAAAAACAATTTTTTTATTCAATGCTTTGCAGGTGCTACCAGGAGTGATCTTTTGGGCAGAGACAGCAGTAATTGGGATTAGGGCAACGACAAGGCCAACTAATAGCCCCTTGGTTAGACTCCCCCTAGTTGGCATTCCAAAAGGGTAATGCAAGGGCGCTTAATTCTTTGCAGCCACAGAAGAGAGTAGATTGTCCCTATGGCCGCCACCGAGAAGAAGCCCTCATATGAAGAAGCTCGCGATGAACTCGCTGAGATTGTTGAATCCCTTGAGGATGGAAGCGCGACTCTTGAAGAGTCACTCAAGCTCTGGGAGCGCGGCGAAGAGTTAGCCAAGATCTGTCAGGAATGGCTTGATGGAGCAAAGAGGAAGATTGATGCGAGCAAGAAAGCCGCTGAGTAATGTCTCCAACATTTTCATACTCTGATCTGCTTCCGCTTGGTGAAGATACAACTCAGTATCGCTTAATTAGCGAAGATGGCGTCAGCGTTGTAAAGCTCGGAGATAAGGAATTTCTACAGGTAACTCCAGAGGCTTTGACACTTCTGACTGAGACTGCGATTCACGATATCTCTCACTATTTACGCGCTGAGCACCTTGGGCAGCTTGCAAAGATTTTGAAGGACCCAGAGGCATCTGCAAATGACCGATTCGTTGCACTCGATCTTTTAAAGAATGCCAATATCGCAGCAGGTGGGATTCTGCCAATGTGCCAAGACACAGGTACTGCGCTAATCATGGGCAAGAAGGGCCAATACGTATTAACGACGGCGAAGGATGAAGTTGCGCTGTCTCAAGGCGTCTATAACGCATTTACAAAGCTCAACCTGCGCTATTCACAGATGGCTCCCGTTACAACCTGGGAAGAGAAGAACACCGGAAATAACTTGCCTGCTCAGATTGAGATTTATGCAGATAGCGATCATCAAGATGAGTACAACTTTATGTTTATCGCTAAAGGTGGCGGAAGCGCTAATAAATCTTTCTTGTATCAAGAGACGAAGGCAGTTCTCAATCCAGCATCATTTATGAATTGGCTCGATGAGAAGTTACGTTCAATCGGAACTGCAGCATGCCCGCCATATCACCTTGCAATTGTTATCGGTGGAACAAGTGCAGAGCACACTGTTAAGACTTCAAAGCTTGCGAGTACTCATTACCTAGATAGTTTGCCAACAAGCGGTGATGCAGCCACAGGCCATGGATTCCGCGATCTTGCGCTGGAAGAAGAAGTCTTTAAGTTGACTCAGAAGTTAGGAATTGGTGCACAGTTCGGCGGTAAGTACTTCTGCCACGATGTCCGCGTTATTCGCTTGCCGCGCCATGGCGCATCTCTGCCTATCGCTATCGCTGTTTCTTGTTCTGCAGATCGCCAGGCAAAGGCGAAGATTACAAAGGATGGAATCTTCCTCGAGCAGCTTGAGACAGAGCCTGCACATTTCCTTCCAGAGACTACAGATGAGCACCTCGACGATAACGTCGTTGCAATCGACCTTAATCAGCCAATGGATGCAATCCGCGCAGAGCTTTCAAAGCACCCGGTAAAGACTCGCGTTTCTCTGACCGGAACGATTGTTGTTGCTCGAGATATTGCCCATGCGCGCATTAAAGAGATGCTTGATGCTGGAAAGCCGATGCCCGACTACTTTAAAAATTATGCTGTGTATTACGCAGGCCCTGCAAAGACTCCCACCGGAATGGCATCAGGGTCATTTGGACCGACAACGGCAGGCCGTATGGATTCTTATGTCGATTTCTTCCAAGCAAATGGCGGATCTTTTGTAATGCTTGCAAAAGGCAACCGTTCAAAGGCTGTCACTGATGCATGTGAAAAGCATGGC
Organism: Candidatus Planktophila sp.; assembly: GCA_044353955.1. GTDB lineage: Bacteria > Actinomycetota > Actinomycetes > Nanopelagicales > Nanopelagicaceae > Planktophila. The sequence continues at coordinate 3,512 of JBILBB010000032.1, forward strand.
GGTTTCTATCTAGGTTCAATCGGTGGCCCTGCTGCTCGCCTTGCTCAGGATTGCATTAAGAAAGTTGAAGTTCTCGACTTCGAAGATCTTGGAATGGAAGCGGTCTGGAAGATTGATGTCGTTGATTTCCCAGCGTTTATCGTTGTCGATGACAAGGGAAATGATTTCTTTGCAGAGTCTTTGAAATTGATCACGCTAAGCACCAAGCCGGAAAATTAATTTAGGTTTGTAATTTGAGGGTTTGAAAGACCTCAGCCAATGAAACTAGCTCCTAGTAGTAGTTGCTGCGCTGGAACTTTGACCAAGCGCGGCAAGGAGTCTCGTATCGGATATCGATATAGCGAAGGCCCCAACGAATCTGTGTAACTGGGTTGGTCCGCCAATCATCTCCAACCACTTCCATCTTTACGGCAGGTAGCGCTTGAGGAATTCCGTGTGCACCTGATTTGCGATTTGAAGCTCTGTAATTCCAGTGGCTCTCACGAGTCCAAAGCTTGTTAAGGCAGGTGTATTGATACTCGCTCCACTTGTACTCGGTCTTCATAAGATTCTTTGCGACTTTCCTGGCTCCAGATGGAGTTCGAGCAAGTTCAACCTGGCGGCTGAGTTCAGCAACGATCGCCATCTCAGATAGCTGGCTTGAGAGGGAGACCATTGGGAGTCCACTCGAAACTACAAAATTCTTACTTGTCAGATTTGAAGATTCGGGAAGGGCTAGACGGGTAGTCATGGGAAATTCAAGACCGTAGGCCGTTGGCTGAGCTGCTCCAAGGAAGATCATCGAAGCGATGACCGTCCAGAGAGCTGGAGAATTTTTCTTAGTGATCTTGAAAGAGAGCAGGGCAGCGACAAACTGGCCAAGCGCCAGATTTACCTTGACGAATTGATCTCTCATCATCACTGCTCCTTTCTTTCTCGAGCCATCTCTAGCTCTCTCCAGCCATGGCTCATCGACCTCAAAATGAGGTGATTGCCTGGGGGGAATGGGTAAAGAGTTGCAATCTTGAGGGGGTGTCGCAAATCTTGCCCTGCGTGGGTCGCAAATTCACAGAAAGTTACGCCGCTGTGGATGGGTAAAAGTGCAGGTCAGCTAGGGCAAAGTCCTATATGTCCGATTTGTGACTGTGAGATTTAAATAGGGGTAATTCCGGCCCTAGATCGCCAGTTAGCTCTGTGGCCCCTCCAGCATCTCAGTGACCAGCGCTGCTATTGGCGAGCGCTCAGAGCGAGTCAGGGTCACATGGGCGAAGAGAGGGTGGCCTTTGAGGGTCTCAACGACGGCGACTACGCCATCGTGGCGTCCAACGCGCAAGTTATCGCGCTGGGCAACGTCGTGGGTCAGCACGACTCGAGAGGCTTGGCCAATTCGGGAGAGGACGGTGAGCAGCACGCCGCGTTCCAGAGATTGCGCCTCATCGACAATCACAAAGGAGTCGTGGAGCGAGCGCCCACGGATATGTGTGAGCGGGAGAACTTCAATGAGGCCGCGGTCGATGACTTCATCGATCACCGCTTGGCTGACCAGAGCTCCCAAGGTATCGAAGACCGCCTGCGCCCACGGCGACATCTTCTCGCCCTCGCTGCCAGGTAGGTAGCCGAGCTCTTGTCCACCGACGGGATAGAGCGGACGGAAGATGACAACCTTCTTATGAAGACGCTTCTCCATAACCGCTTCAAGTCCAGCACAAAGTGCCAGCGCCGATTTACCGGTACCTGCGCGACCGCCGAGTGAGACGATGCCGATTGATTCATCGAGAAGAAGATCAAGTGCAATCCGTTGTTCAGCACTTCTTCCATGGAGACCAAATGCCTGTCGATCACCGCGGACTAATTGGAGCTGCTTTCCTTCGGTAACGCGAGCAAGGGCGCTCCCCTTTTCGGAGTGGAGAACGATTCCGGTATGCACAGGAAATTTATGCGCTGCTTCATGGTCTGCGCGATCGGATGAATACAACTCATCGATGATGTTATGACCAACAGAGAGCTCTTCAATTCCGGTCCAGCCACTATTGGAGACCAACTCTGCAAGATATTCCTGAGCTTCGACGCCGACAGAAGAGGCCTTAACTCGAAGTGGAAGATCTTTGGTAACTAGGACTACGCGCTTTCCATCTGACATTAGGTTCTTTGCGATGGCGAGAATTCGAGAATCATTTGTTCCATCGCGCAAGAAGCCATGAGGCAAGGTACTTAAATCGGTGTGATTGAGTTCAACAGAGAGCGTGCCACCTTCAGGTGTGACAGTCAGCGGCGCATCAAGGCGGCCATGTTCAATTCGGAGATCATCAAGTGCGCGAAGAGCTGCTCGAGCGAAGTAACCGAGTTCAGGATGGTCGCGTTTTGTTTCAAGTTCTCCGATAACTGCAATTGGAATGATGACTTCATGTTCTTCAAATTTAGATAAGGCGCCCGGATCTGCCAGGAGTACTGAAGTATCTAAAACGTAGGTCTTTCGAGAAGCGTTGTTCTTCCCGCTTGCAGCAGACTTTGAAGTTGCCAAGGCCAAACCATTCTCTTTAATTGTGGTTCGTGAATGCGCTCACGGGGGAAGAGATCGGATGGTGCTTCTGACTCGTAAAAGATAGAACTAATAAATCGGACTTTTCGTGCGACACGCCATTAAGTGCGCAGATGTAATCAAGAATTAATCTGGAGCCGGCCGTCAGATTACGAGTACTTCTTGACGACTTTTCGCTCTGCGATAAATGAGGCGAAGGGTACTGTCCCGGCGGCAAGGAGCCAGAGAATGGTCAGAAAACGCATCCGCTTCTGCACGCCAATTTGGAGAGCGGTCAGAATGTAAACAATATAGAGATACCCATGAGCGATTGGGATTGCGATAAGCCACTTATTCTCATCAATCGCATCAAAGAGGTACTTCGCCGGCATGTAGGCGAAGATCAAAAGGAGAAGATTTACGCCACATAGGACAGCTAAAAGGCGGAACCTGGTAAGCGCTGCTGTTGATGTGCTCTTGATTGGACTCTGGCTCATGGTCTAACTCTATAACTTATCTTCGCGTCGCTTGTAGAACGGCATCCATATAACGAGGCCGGCCATAAACCACCATACAACGACATAAGAAATATGCTGCCAGTAATAGCCAGGCACTCCCGAAGTGAGTTTGGGTGGGGAAATGCCTGCGCTCGTGCTCATAATAAATCCATCGTAGAGTTGAAGATCAGTAGTGCTGACGAGGATGCTGCTATCGAGTCGTGAAAGTTGTGATGGCGTATTGCTTGCGCGATCATCAAATTGCTGAGGCATCAGGGTTCCAACAACCTCAACGCGATTTGCCATCGCGATAGTGGGCTCCTTCAGGCGATCTTTCCATAGACCTCGCACAACCAAAATTGCAGTATCGGTCTCATTCTGAAGGAGAGCTACCTCCCAATCTGCGACGACGCCATTTCCATCAATCTGATTGGGAGCTTTGTAATTTGCGATGTAGTTGCCAGATGCTGCAACTTTCTTACGAATACTTTCTACCGGAAGGCTTCCACTAGCTTGAGTCATATCTTCAAGTGCATAGATATTTGTATCGGCGGGAATTACCTTCGGATTCTGCATCTCATTGGCGCGACTTAACTGCCAAAACCCAAGGCCAAGAAATACCGATACCAATAGAAGTACGGTGAAAGCTTGCAGAACTTTCTTAATTGTCGCCTTCGTTCTCGCGTCCTGTTTCACTTTGACTCATACGCGTATACCGCTTGTAGAAACTTCTCAATAAGAGAGCGATGGATGAGAAGAGAACAATCATCGTCAACGAACCAGCGACACCTACTTCTACATCTTTAGCCATGAGAGGATTCTCCCATGATGCGGGAGCAAGACCAACATGAATCAGAACACTTTGATTTCAACGATCGGTATGGGATCAAGCCTGCTCACATCTGGAAGAGATATGCAGCAGCCTTTGCAATCATCGGCGGTGGCTGGCTTCTGTGGGCAGCGCTCCATCAGGCCAATCCGGTCTTGAGATCAGAGCTCATCTCATTCTCTACCGAAGATCCACGCAAACCAATTATTAGATTCCTCATCAAACGCGGAGATGGTGCAGATGTTGTCAGTTGCACTTTAACTGCCCGCGATTATGAGAAGAACGTTGTCGGTCAGATCGAAGAAGTAATCCCCGCAGGTAAACGCTCTCTTCAGCTCTCGATTGAAATTCCTACGCGTGCCCCAGCGGTAAATGTTGGTATTGCTGGCTGCCGAATTCTCTAATCAATTCCAATCCCGTAGCATTACTCCTTATGAGTTCACAACAAACGTGGTTAACACAAGAAGCAGCCGATCGTTTAGCTGCTGAACTCGCGCACCTTGAAGGCCCAGGTCGTAAAGAAATTACAGCAAAGATTGAAGCTGCTCGTGCAGAAGGCGACCTCAAAGAGAATGGTGGCTACCACGCCGCTCGCGATGAGCAAGGCAAGATGGAAGCCCGCATTCGTCAGCTTAAACAGATGTTAGAAAGCGCTCATATCGGAACTCCGCCAGCAAGTGCAGATGGAAAGGTTGGAGCAGGAATGGTTGTCACTGCAGTAATTGCAGGAGATGAGATGAAGTTTCTTCTGGGTTCTCGCGAGATTTCATCTGGAGATCTCGATGTCTACTCTGAAAAATCCCCACTTGGTTCAGCAGTTCTTGGTGCAGAGATCGGTGCGACAGTCTCGTACACAGCTCCCAATGGTCGCGAAATCAAGGTCGAGATTAAAGCTGCAGAGTTCTACGCTTAACTAATTGGCTGGGTTTTAATCAGCGTAATTGCGATACTTGCGAACGCTCAGCGGAATAAAGATCGCCATAATTACAACCATGTAGAACAGTGATGTAATTAATGGATTCTCGCTAGGGAATGACCCAGCAGTTGCGCCAAATTGATTCTCAAGTCCAAATAACTCGCGGCATGCTGCAACCATCGTTGACACTGGATTCCACTCAGCAAAGTACTGCAGCGGTCTTGGCATGCCAGTTGTTGGTGCAAAGGCATTTGAGAGGAAGGTCAGCGGGAATGTCACGATAAAGCTGACATTCTGAACTACGCGGGCATCTTTTGCAGAGAGTCCAACAAGGACTCCTACCCAAGAAAGTGCGTAACCGAAGAAGAGTAGGAAGAGAAAGCCGAGGGCAACATTGAGAAGGCCGCCTGTTGGTCGCCATCCCACTATGTAACCCGCTATTCCCATCACTGCAAGAACGACGATATTGAGAAGTGAATCTCCAAGAGTTCTTCCGATAACGAGCGCTGATTGAGAAATCGGCAGAGATCTAAATCGATCGATGAGGCCCTTCTTCATATCTTCGGCGAGCCCTGAAGCAGTTCCGGCAAGAGTAAAGGCAACTGTCTGCACAAAGATTCCCGGCATCAGTAGCTGCACATATCCACCTGGTTGACCTGTATCGATAGAGCCACCGAATACATAGCGGAAGAGCAGAACGAACATCACTGGCTGAATGGTTGAGAAGATTAAGACTTCTGGAACTCGAGAGAGCAAGAGAAGCTGTCTGCGGGTGATGATGAAAATATCGTTTAGGGCTCTCACTTCTTCACCTCTTCATTCTTAACTTCAGCTGCATGGCCTGTAAGTGCAAGGAATACATCATCGAGTGATGGGCGCTTAAGGCCCACATCAAGTGCGTGGATTCCAGCTGCATCGAGTGATTTCAAAACTTCAAAGAGCGC
>JBILBB010000141.1:0-3159 GCA_044353955.1 Candidatus Planktophila sp.
TGGCGCAGAATTCAGCTCACCAAGCGGAACAGTTACTCGTGTCTCAAGTGCATCTTTTGGAAAGTTATCTCCTCGAAGTGATGACTCTGAAATTGAGATCAGAGCTTCATGGAGCCCGCAGATTGAGAACGCTGAAGATATCTTTTCTCACGTACAGGCATGGTGCAATCTCATGACTGAAGTCGCAGGACTTGCACCTCTTCCTGAAGGTGTTGCAACTATTGGTTCAGCGCGACGACGTGTCTGAAGAAGTAGCAAGCGACGAGGTAGAACTTCCGGCGCCTACTCCCCTGCTCCATCCTGCAGCAGGGGTTCCTGAAATCATTGAAACTGAAGAAGCGTTTAGCGCAGCTCTTAGAGAGTTAGCTGCCGGAACAGGTCCATATGCATTTGATGCAGAACGCGCATCAGGTTTCAAATATAGCGCCCGTGCATATCTCATTCAGATAAAGCGAACCAATGGCGGATTGCACTTAATTGATCCGATTCCATTTGGTCCACACCACCCATGTTTTATTCAGTTAAATTCACTGATTAGCAATGAGGAGGTAATTCTTCATGCCAGCACACAAGATTTGCCCTGTCTTCGTGAGCTAGGAATTGAACCGCAGATTCTCTTCGACACCGAACTTGGTGGACGTATTGCAGGTCTTCCTCGAGTTGGACTTGGCCCATTGCTGGAAACTCTCATGGGTGTCTCGTTAGCTAAGGAACATTCTGCAGCCGATTGGTCGAAGCGCCCGCTGCCTACTGAATGGCTTAACTATGCAGCTCTCGATGTTGAACTTCTCGTTGAACTGCGCGACAAGGTTTATCAATTACTTGTTGATGCAGGAAAATGGGAGTGGGCTCAAGAGGATTTTGCCTCGATAATTTCTGCGCCTCCACCACCGGCCCGCATCGATCCTTGGCGACGAACTTCAGGAATGCATAAAATTAAGAAGCGGTTACATATGGCAGTAGTGCGAGAGTTGTGGCAAACCAGAAATACTCTGGCACAAGAGTTGGATATCTCTCCGGGGCGCTTACTGACCGATGCTGCGATTTCAGAGATTGCACTTGCTAGCGAAAATACTCCATTACTTAATCGCAAGCATCTAGAGAAAGTACTACGCCCGATTGGATTGCGAGCGCGTTGGTTTGAGAATTCCGAGCTCTGGATCTCATCTATTGCCACTGCCCTTGCCCTACCTGAAGATCAGTGGCCCGAGGCTCGTTCCAAGAGCGATGCTCTGCCTCCCATTAAGTTGTGGCGCGAGCGCTTCCCTGAGCGATATGCACCCCTTACTCATGCGCGCTTTAACTTGCAGGTGCGGGCAGAAGAGCTCGCTATCCCCCTTGAGAATCTCATAAGTCCTGAACTCGTGCGGCGTATCTGCTGGGCCCCACCCAGTGGACCGGTCTCAGATGCGCTTATCGCCCTTGGCGCTCGCCGCTGGCAGGTGGCTATCGCCGCTCCCATCCTTGAGGCCGCCCTCTTAGAGGTAGAGCCCCTTGAAATTCCAGAGCCGGAAGAGCCAGCCTCAACCCCTGCCGAATAGTGACGAATTACGCAACACTGGAGTTGCGTAATTCAAATAGCTCAATTACTCTCACACCATGCTCAGTACATTCATCATCGCTCTCCGTGAGGGCCTAGAAGCATCACTCATCGTCGGTATCTTGGTTGCTTACCTTGTGAAGACAGATCGTCGCGAACACCTGCGCTCACTATGGACCGGCGTCACCGTAGCCATTGTTGCTAGCCTCACCTTCGGCGCTTTCTTGTCCTATACATCGACAGAGCTTTCTGACCGCGGTGAAGAGCTCTTTGCAGGAACAACCTCATTTGTAGCTGTTGGATTTGTTACCTGGATGGTCTTCTGGATGAAACGTACTGCCCGCAACCTTCGCAATGAGCTTCAGACCAAAGCTGAGTCAGCCATTGGTGCAGGCCCTATAGCCCTTGCTCTAGCTGCATTTTTTGCAGTTGCCCGCGAAGGCTTAGAGACAGCACTCTTCCTTTATACAAACTTCAAGACTGTTGGCGCTGTATCAACCGCAACTCTTGGGCTCATCTTGGGATTAGCACTTGCAGTCGGTCTTGGAATTGGAATTTACAAGAGCGCGATTAAAATCAACCTCAGCAAGTTCTTTACATACTCAGGCGTTGCTCTGATCATCGTTGCAGCTGGCGTTCTCTCCTACGGAATTCACGAGTTCCAAGAGTTTGGTCTCTTGCCAGGCGCAGAAGCTTTTGTTTGGGATGTCACTTCCTGGATGCCAAAGGAGTCTCTCGTTGCAGGTCTCTTGGCTGGAACAGTCGGCTTCGACACCACGACCTCTTGGCTCCAGTTGGCGGGATGGCTTACCTATGTGGGTCTAGCCCTGAGTGCATACCTATCTGCACCGAAGAAGGTAAAAAGCCCCCTCAACGCATAGCGCTTTCACCTACTGGCGAGTAACCTAGCGGCATACTCACCTTAGTAGAGGAAGTTCTATGACATCTCAGCACAATTCGCTCCATAACGTCGTCCTCGTTGATGCTGTCCGCACGCCATTCGGTAAGGCAGGCAGCATGTATGCCGGGACTCGTGCCGATGATCTGATGGTTCGTGCAATGCGCGGCTTACTGGAGAGAAATCCAAAGGTCTCCCCCGAACTGATTGACGATGTTGCAATCGCTGCTGCTACGCAAACTGGCGATCAAGGAATGAATATCGGTCGTAGTGCAACACTTCTTGCAGGACTTCCCAAGACTGTTCCCGGTTACTCAGTTGATCGCTGGTGTGCAGGTGCGCTCACTGCAACGACAACAGTTGCTGGTGCAATTGCGATGGGTGCAATCGATATCGCTATCGCTGGTGGTGTTGAACATATGGGTAATCACCCAATGGGCGAACTCATGGATCCCAATCCTCGTTACTTAGCAGAGAAGTTGGTGGAGCAAGATGCGCTTGCAATGGGAGCAACTGCGGAACGCCTTCACGATCGCTTTCCACATTTAACAAAAGAGCGCGCAGATGCATACGCACTGAACTCGCAGATGAAGACAGCGAAGGCATATGCAGATGGAAAGATTCAGAGAGATTTAATTCCAACAGCGGCGCGTAACCCTGAGCTCGGTTGGACTATTGCAACGGTCGATGAAGCACCTCGCCCCACAACAACAATGGAAGG
>JBILBB010000018.1:0-11678 GCA_044353955.1 Candidatus Planktophila sp.
GCGGATTAACGGTAGAGAAATTGGAAGGGTCATGAGGGTTAGCACCGCCCACAATTGCCCTGATAAGAAGGCGAAGAGATATGCGCTGAGAATGAGAGCAACAAAGTAGAAACGAGAGCCTTTATCTCCAAATCGCACGGCAAGAGTCTTTTTGCCAACTTTCGCATCTTCTACTCGATCGCGAAGGTTATTGATTGCTAAGAGCGCACATGAGAGTGAGCCCATGGGAATAGATGCGAAGAAAACTTTCCAGGTCAATTCCAGAGTTTGAACATAGTAAGTGCCCATTGTTGCGATGACTCCGAAGAAGATGAATACAGAGATATCGCCTAACCCCTTGTAGCCATAAGGATTCTTTCCACCTGTATAGCCCCATGCAGCTGCAATCGAAGCGATGCCAAGTGCAATTACCCACCATGATGAGAGCGCAGCCAGTGTCAAACCTGCAAGTGATGCGAGAAAGAAAGAGATAAAAGCTGCTCGCTTTACTGCAGCAGGCTTTGCTAAACCGGAGGCAGTAAGGCGTATTGGTCCAACGCGACTGTCATCGGTTCCGCGCACACCATCGGAGTAATCATTGGAGTAATTCACGCCAACTTGTAGAGCCAGGCTTACAAAGAGTGCGAGAGCTGCGCGAATAGGCGACCAATCTTGGCCAGCAATCACCGTTGCAATCAGTACGGGTGCAACCGCTGCAGGAAGTGTGCGTGGACGCGCACCTTGAATCCAGATCTTAATTGGGAGCCTCCATATGAAGTTCGGCTAATTTATTGCGATCAACTTTACCGATACCAATCAAAGGTAACTCAGGGAGAAAGAGAAATCCCTTTGGTTTGGCGAAAGTTCCAAACTCTTGAACGAGATAATCTGAAATTTCGTTCTGTGAAGGAAATCCTTCTCCAGAGACAGCCACGTGCAGCGCTGCTCCCCATTGGCTATCACTTACCGGGAATGCAGCAAAAGTTTTATGGGGGAAGTGTTTATGTAGAGCACCTTCAATCGCACTCAGTGAGATGTTCTCCCCACCAGAAACAATGACATCGTCACTTCGACCTTCAACAATCAACTTTCCATTCTCAATTCTTCCAAAATCAGTTGAGTGGAACCAGCCATCGACAAATTGAAGGTCCCAAAGAGGCTCAGCACCGATGTAACTCTTAGCAATTACCGAACCCTTAATCGAAATCTTCTTCTCGCCAGTTATCGAAATCTCTACACCTTCAAGTGGAATACCGTTATAAACACATCCACCGGTGGTTTCAGTCATGCCATAAGTAGTAACAACATTGATTCCAGCTTCTTCAGCTTTGATATGCAGCTCTGGTGCTAGATGTGCACCGCCCACCAGTACTGCTTTGGCACCTTGAAGATGGCGGAGTAAATTCCCATCACCGTTAAGTGCGCGATGTAACTGTGTTGGTACGACTGATGTGAAATCAACTTTTGGATATTCGCCTTCAAAATTTCTGAGATCGATTGGATCTGTCCCAAGTTCTAGCGCACGAGTTAAGACATTGATGCCGGCGATATGTGTAAGTGGAAGCAGTAACGACCAGACGTTTCCGAACTCAGCCCCAAGAAATTTATTGGAAGCCTTTGCAGATGCAAGAAGTGCAGATGCGGATATGCCAACGCTCTTTGCAACCCCCGAACTTCCGGTGGTTGAAATGACGATACAGATTCGATCACTGACGTGTTCTGTCGGAATCGGGCCAAAGGCCAGGGCAGGGCCATCTGAGACGAGGGATTTAGCGAGACGGGCCATTAATTCGCTGACAGTCCACTCAGGGTTGGCTGCGCGAAGTTCTCGTTGTGCGTTCTGCTCCATTGCCCGCGTAGGCTATCGCTCGTAGACCAAATGGAGGAACCGTGAGCAAGCCTATTAAGCGTGATTTTGGTGACCGAACTATCCCTGCGTGGGCAACTGGCCCTGGCGGAGAAAACTTTATTGATATCACCTATCAAGTTGCAGAAGGCATGGCGAAGATAACGATTAACCGCCCCGAGGTTCGTAATGCATTTCGCCCACAAACAATTATTGAACTCAAGAGCGCATTCGATTTAGCTCGCGACAATGCAGAAGTCGGCGTAATTATCCTCACCGGTAAAGGTGATGAAGCATTCTGTTCTGGCGGAGATATCAGCGTTCGCGGTGATGATGGTTACCTCGGCGATGACAGCCTTGCACAACAAGGAGTCGGCCGACTTAATGTTCTAGATCTTCAAGTACAAATTCGCCGCACACCTAAGCCAGTTGTTGCAATGATTGCAGGCTGGGCAATAGGTGGCGGCCATGTTCTCCATGTTGTCTGCGATCTATCAATCGCGGCAGATAATGCAAAGTTTGGTCAGACCGGCCCGATGGTTGGCTCATTTGATGGTGGTTACGGTTCAGGTTTATTGGCTGCAAGTGTGGGACAGAAGAAGGCTCGCGAAATTTGGTTCCTTACTCGTCAATACGATGCAACTGAAGCTTTATCTATGGGACTTGTAAATACCGTTGTTCCGCTGAAAGAGTTAGAAGCTGAAACAGTTTCATGGTGCCGTGAGATGTTGCAGAACTCTCCGTTAGCCCTACGCCTCTTGAAAGCATCGATGAATGCTGCCGATGATGGACTTGCTGGAATCCAACAACTTGCAGGCGATGCAACTCTCCTCTTCTACTTAAGTGAAGAAGGTCAAGAGGGTCGCGATGCTTTTAAAGAGAAGCGCAAACCTGATTTTGGAAAGTTTCCCAAGCGACCTTAATTTATGGATCAATCACTGCTCGAAAGCTTGCGCGTAGTTGCGCTACCCACAAAGACAAACTTTCGTGGAATTAGCGTTCGGGAAGTTGCGCTCTTTAAAGGCGAATATGGGTGGGGCGAATTTTCGCCATTTCTTGAATACAGCAATGAAGAATGTGCGCCTTGGTTAGCAAGTGCAATCGAAGCAGCCGCAAAGCCGCTACCGACGCTCTTTCGTAAATCAGTGAAGGTCAACGGAACTATTCCTGCAACAAACGATAAGAGCGTTATTGATTCACTTATTGCTTCTTACAATGGCGTAAAGACTTACAAGGTAAAAGTTGGAGAGAACTTAAGTGAAGATATTGTGCGTCTGGCACGAATTCGTTCACTTGGCCGTGACATCAATATTCGTATTGATGTCAACGGGCTCTGGAGTGTTAAGGATGCGATTACCAATCTCTATGCCTTCTATGAAGAAGTCGGTCCATTTGAATATGTGGAACAACCATGTGCAACTCTTGACGAGCTACACGAATTAAAATCAAGTATTCATATCCCACTGAAGATTGCCGTAGATGAGGCTGTCCGTAAAGCTCACGATCCATTCGCGATTAGCCTCGATGGTGCCGCCGACATTGTGATGCTCAAGGTTCAACCATCAGGTGGCATCGCACGAGCACATAAAATAGCTGAGCACCACAAGCTGCCAGTCGTTGTATCAAGTGCTCTAGAGAGTGCGGTAGGAATCAATTACGGTCTAGCCCTTGCTGCTTCATTTAAAGATATGAATTTCGATTGTGGCCTTGGAACAGGTGCTCTTCTGGCCTCTGACGTTGCTCACCTTCCAATAGTCGATGGCGAGATTGAGATAAGTGAGATTGAGCCTAACTTTGATGGTTTAGATGTGTCTGCAGAGCGATACGAATGGTGGAAGAATCGCATTATGAAGACGGCGGAGCTACTGTGATTAACGAATCTACAAAGTTGGCTCGCGTTATTGTCCGCCAGATACTTGAAGCTGGCGTGACTGATGTTGTGATCTCACCAGGATCTAGAAATGCACCGCTTTCACTCGCTTTCTTCGCAGCTAGTAAGCGCGGGTTAATTAAGTTACACACCAGAATTGATGAACGTACCGCTGCCTTCTTCGCACTTGGAATCACAAAGGCATCTGGCCGACCAGTACCAATCGTTTGTACAAGCGGTACCGCTGTTGCAAATTACCACCCTGCGGTTTTGGAGGCATCACATACAAATCTTCCTCTATTGGTTCTGACTGCTGATCGCCCTGCAGCGCTACGCAGAACCGGTGCTAATCAAACAACGGAACAGGCACGTATCTTTGGAAAAGCAGTTCGCTATTTCGCAGATATCTCAGGTTCTGCATATCCGATGGAGCTTCCATTTAACTCACTGCACTCTGGTCCGGTACATCTCAATATTCAATTTGAAGAACCACTTGTTGGAGATAACGACGAAGGTTGGCTCAATGACCTAAAGGTGAGCACACCTAAGGTATTTGGAAGAAAAAAGGCTGGAACTTTCTTCACCAAATCAACTCGTGGAATTCTTGTGATTGGCCATGACCGCGCAGGACTTGAATTAAAGGAAGTACAAGATTTTGCAGGAAAACTTGGATGGCCTGTAATTGCTGAAGACCCCCTCTCTTTCCCTGCTGCGCTTGCACATGCCAGCATCATTCTGACTTCAAAGACGATTGCCGAAGATGTTGCGCCAGATACCGTCGTTGTAATTGGCAGAACAACACTTTCTCGCTCAATCAACGCTCTCGTTAACTCGGCTAGAAAAGTCATTGTGATAGATCCACGTATGGCTACTGTCGATTCCGATCGCGCTGCAACGCAGAAGTTCACGCAGCTGCCAACAGTTGAAGTCGGCACACCCGATGCGGAATATGCACAGAAGCTGCAGAAGTACTCGCAGAGAGCCCAGAAGTTGGTTTCAGGAATCTCAGATTGGTCAGAGGCTCTTGTTGCTCGCGAGATTTCAGGAGCACTTCCAAAGGGAACATCTCTCTTTATCTCCTCTTCTCGACCAATTCGCGACATTGAAGGTTTTGCTGAACCTCGTAGCGGTGTTGAAACCTTTGCCAATCGTGGCCTTGCTGGAATCGATGGAAATATCTCTACTGCGTTGGGAATCGCCTCACAGCGAAGTTCAACTTTTGCAGTACTTGGCGATCTTGGTTTTCTTCATGATGTAACAGGTCTGATTCACAATGCAGATATCAACCTCAAGATCTTTGTAATCAATAACAATGGTGGGGGAATATTCTCAACGCTAAGCCAGCGCGGGGTTGAAGGATTTGAGGAAGTCTTTGGAACTCCTCATAACTTAGATTTAGTTGCAATAGCGAAATCATTTGGAATTTCAGCTTCAGCAGTTGGAACGAAATCAGAGTTACTTGCAGAGATTGGAAAGCCTGTGAGCGGTCTTAGCGTTGTGGTTGTGAGCGTTCCCGACCGTGAATCAAATGCAGATTTGCTTAAAAGAATTTATAACAGCGTTTCATCCATGTAGCGCAGAGCGCATCGGAATCATCTTTGCATTACTCTCTTCAACTTCCTTGTCGGGAATCGATCCTGCAACGATTCCACAACCTGCAAAGATTCTGATTTCTCGACCCGATATTTGGCCACAGCGCAATGCGATACCAAGTTCTCCATCGCCGCTTGCATCAATCCAGCCAACTGGTCCTGCATATCGACCGCGGTCCATACCTTCAATCTCATCAATAACATCGAATGCAAGATTTCGTGGAGTTCCGCAGACAGCAGCTGATGGATGAAGATTTTGTAGCAGTGAGAAAGCATCTATATGTTGCTTAGATTCAATGAGCGCCCCGGTGACATCTGTTGCAAGGTGCATCACATTTGCTAAGTGAAGTACGAATGGCGATTCTGGAACATTTGTTGAAGAACAGAATGGATCGAGTGCGTCGGCCACTGAACGAACTGCGTACTCGTGTTCTTCTAAATCCTTCGATGAACGAGCAAGGGAAGCGGCAAGTGCTAAATCCTTCTCGTCATCGCCTGTCTTTGGAATTGTTCCGGCAAGAACGCGTGAAGTCACCATTCCGCGAGATAGTCGGAGTAGAAGCTCAGGGGTTGCTCCCACTAAACCATCGACAGAGAAGACCCAGGTCGATGGATATTCAGAGGAAAGATTTTTAAGTATTGGTCGGGCATCAATTTCGGAATCAGAGTTTGCGACGACATCGCGAGCCAAAACGACCTTATCTACCCCGTTGGAATTAACTCTATTAATCACCTCTGTAACACGTTCTTTCCATTGATCTGCGGTCAGAGTTCCGTCGCTGAAGGTGAAGGTAGATGGGGCGGTAGCCGCAGAAGTTTCCGGTAGCTGAGGTTGGTTATCGCTTCCAATCCATGTAATCCATGAGTTGGAACCTTTCTGGCCCACAATAACTTTAGGAATTACGAGTACAGATTCTTGATTTCTATCAAAGGAGAAAGAGGTAAAGAGAACTGGCCCAGTGCCGCTGCCGTGAACAGAATTTGAGATTGAGAAAGTCTCTAGTTGTTGGTGCCACCATTTACGAGCATCTTCAAATCGATTGCGATCTGAAACAGTTGTAGATGCATGCACGCCCCATCCGACAAGTCCTTCGCCACCTCTGACCCAAGTAAATTGCTCACCTGCAGGCAGTAAATCAAGTAGCGGAAGATGGTCACCGATACGTGAAGTAGTTACGGGAAGCAATGGGGACATTTAGCAAGTAACTTACTTATTGAGAGTACGTGAAATCTTGCGCCAGATAAGGGGCAGCGAAGTAGCTGTGATTGCGATCTTAAGCATTTCACCAAAGATAAATGGTGTCAGACCTGCAGCAAAGGTTGCAGACCAAGAGAGATCTAGCGAGTAGTGAAGCCAGGTAAGTCCGAAGAAGAAGATGACTGCATCACCGAAGAAGAGCGCTGGAAATGAAGTTTTAAATTTCTGATCAGCTTTGCGATCTGCGAGATATCCAAGCAATAAAGATGCAACGAACATTCCAACGAGGTATCCACCAGTTGCTCCAAGGAGTCGATCGATTCCGTGGTTTGCAGCAGTTGCTGATGGTGCAAAGACGGGAGCACCAGCAATTCCGGCAAGGAGATAAGTTGCAAAAGTTGTGACACCAAGGCGAGCGCCATAAGTAGTTCCGATTAATAGCACTGCAAGAGTTTGGCCAGTCACCGGAACAGGTGAACCTGGAACTGGAATTGCAACCTGCGCCATCAGCGTAATAAAGGCAACGCCACCCATGACAAAGAGAGCTTGAGTCAGCGCGGTGCTACGAGGAAATACTGTGGCGCGTAGTGAGCCCCGGTGAAGTGATTCTGGGTGAAGTGACATCAGATGGCTCCCTCGATTAACGAATCAATTACAAGTTGTGCGCAGAGCCTACTCTCAGCGAGAATAAGCGCATGTCACGAGCCAATATGGATAAGAACCCCGAGGAAGTCGCAGCGATGTTCGACGGGGTCGCCAAGCGCTATGACCTAGTAAATGACCTTTTGAGCCTGGGCCAGACCAAATTCTGGCGCCGGGCCACCACCAAGATCATCGCCCCTCGCCCCGGAATGAAGATCCTCGACCTCGCCGCTGGCACAGGTTCGAGCTCAGAGCCGCTGGCTGCTGCTGGCGCGGACGTCATTCCAGCCGATTTCAGCGAGGGAATGCTTGCCGCAGGGCGTAAAGCGCGCCCACACCTGCCATTTACCAAGGCTGATGCCTTGAATCTGCCCTTTAAAGATGGCGAGTTTGACCTTGTGACCATCTCTTTTGGGCTGCGCAATACCCAAAATACCGAGAAGGCGCTGGCAGAGATGCTGCGAGTAACCAAGCCTGAGGGAGAGATCGTTATCTGCGAATTCTCGAGCCCAACCTTCCGTCCCTTTCGTACCATTTACGCCAATTACCTCATGAGGGCACTTCCAGCGATCGCATCGAAGAGTTCATCAAATCCCGATGCCTATATCTACCTTGCTGAATCGATTCGGGCATGGCCAAATCAGGTGGCGCTCGCCGCCAAAATCAAGGCAGCCGGCTGGGTCGATGTCACGTGGAGCAACCTCACCGGCGGGGTTGTCGCAGTTCACAAGGCCCGCAAGCCGTAATTGTTTTTAGCCTCTCTAGATAGCGTTTAGTATTTCGCTCGTGAGCGGAAACCCATATATCCCAATTATCGTGATTTTCGCGATTGGCTTTGGCTTTGCCGCTTTCTCCGTAGCGATTGCGTCGGTCACAGGACCTGCCCGCTACAACCGTGCCAAGTTAGAGGCGTACGAGTGTGGAATCGAACCGTCTCCACAGGCGCTTGAGGGCGGTCGCTTTCCCGTCAAATACTTCCTAACAGCAATGCTCTTTATCGTCTTCGATATTGAAATCGTATTTCTCTATCCATGGGCAGTTACATTCGACCAGCTTGGTCTCTTCGGATTAGTTGAAATGGCAATTTTTATCGGCACTGTATTTATTGCATTTGCATATGTATGGCGCCGCGGCGGATTGGAATGGGATTGAACCAATGGGTTTAGAAGATAAATTACCAAGCGGGGTTCTACTTTCAACTGTAGAAGGTCTTGCTGGTTACATGCGCAAGAGCTCTGTCTGGCCTGCAACATTCGGTCTTGCATGTTGTGCAATTGAGATGATGGCACTTGGTTCAGCTCCAAAACATGATATTTCACGCTTCGGAATGGAGCGTTTTTCTGCATCGCCTCGTCAAGCAGATCTCATGATCGTTGCAGGTCGCGTTTCGCAGAAGATGGCGCCAGTACTTCGCCAGATTTACGATCAAATGACTGCGCCAAAATGGGTGATCTCAATGGGTGCTTGTGCATCATCGGGTGGAATGTTTAACAACTATGCAATCGTTCAAGGTGTTGATCACATTGTTCCGGTCGATATTTATCTTCCAGGTTGCCCACCACGTCCAGAACAGTTGATGGATGCAATAATCAAGCTACACACGCTTATTAGCGATACAAAACTTGGTCCAAATCGCGAAGCTGTTATCAAAGAAGTTGAACTCGCAGCGATGAACGCGAAGCCAACAATCCAGATGAAGGGGTTGCTGGCGTAAATGAGCGAAGAACAGACAGGTATGTTCGGCGCTACAGGCACCGGAGATACCTCAGGGTACGGCGGCCTTGTCCGCACTGCTGCATCAACGGGCTCTACAGAACGCCCATTTGGCAGCTACTTTGACCAGGTTGCAGATGATTTAGAACGCGCATACCCAGACTTTGCTGATGCAATAACACGCGTTGTCGTTGATCGTGGTGAACTCACACTTCACATTAAGAAGTCACGACTTGTTGAAGTTGCACAAATTTTGCGTGACAAGTTGCTCTTTGAAATGTGCATGGGAGTATCTGGCGTTAACTATCCAGATCGCACAGGTGCAGAACTTGTTGCAGTTTATCCATTGCTCTCGATGACAAAGAACCAGCGTATTCGTTTGGAAGTTTCGACATCAGATCTCGATCCGCATATTCCATCTGTAGTAAATGTTTGGGCCGGAAACAATTGGCATGAGCGCGAAACTTTCGACATGTTCGGAATCATCTTCGATGGCCACCCAGGACTTACTCGCATCTTGATGCCAGATGATTGGGATGGACATCCGCAGCGCAAGGATTACCCACTTGGTGGAATCTCAGTTGAGTACAAGGGTGCAACAACACCAGCGCCTTCTAACCGCAGGAGCTACCAGTGACCACACGCATCGATCCATACGCATCCTCACGCGAAACAACTGAAGGCACAGTCTTCTCAGTTACCGGCGGCGATTGGGATTCACTCGTCTCTGAAATTGGAGAATCTAAAGAAGAGCGCATCATTGTAAATATGGGGCCACAGCACCCATCAACGCACGGTGTTCTTCGTCTTGTTCTTGAACTTGAAGGCGAGACTGTTACAGAAGTAAGAACAGGTATTGGTTACCTGCACACTGGTATCGAAAAGAACATCGAATTTCGCAACTGGACCCAAGCGGTCACATTTGCAACTCGCATGGATTACCTCTCACCAATTT
Organism: Candidatus Planktophila sp.; assembly: GCA_044353955.1. Classification (GTDB taxonomy): domain Bacteria; phylum Actinomycetota; class Actinomycetes; order Nanopelagicales; family Nanopelagicaceae; genus Planktophila. Next base: position 9,796 of record JBILBB010000018.1, read on the forward strand.
TCAATGAGACTGCTTACTGTCTTGCAGTTGAAAAGTTACTTGGAATTACACAGGATATTCCAGAGCGCGCATCAGTAATTCGCGTACTGATGATGGAGCTCAACCGCATCTCATCTCACATGGTTGCACTCGGCACAGGAGCCCTCGAACTCGGCGCAATGGCGCCAATGTTCTTCGCATTCCGCGATCGCGAAATCGTTCTCGATACCTTTGAAGAAATCACAGGCCTTCGCATGAATATGGCTTATGTGCGCCCTGGTGGAGTTTCACAAGATCTCCCAGCAGGCATGACAACGAAGCTTCGCGATGTTGTTAAATCGCTACGTAAGAATTTCAATGACAATGCGCAGTTGCTTATTGGAAATACCATTTGGATGAAGCGCACAGAAGGTATTGGTTACCTCGATCTCGCAGGATGTACAGCACTTGGTATCACTGGACCAGTTCTTCGCTCTGCTGGACTTCCTTGGGATCTTCGCAAGATGCAGCCTTACTGCGGATATGAGAATTACGAATTCGATGTCATTACAGCAGATACTGCAGATGTCTATGGCCGTTTCTTAGTTCGCATGGCAGAGCTCGAGCAGTCACTACGAATCATTGAACAAGCAATCGATAAACTCGACAAACTCGAAGGCCAACCTGTAATGGTTGCAGATAAGAAGATTGCATGGCCGGCACAGCTAGCACTCGGTGCAGATGGACTTGGAAACTCACTTGATCACATCCGCGAGATTATGGGAACTTCAATGGAGTCACTCATCCACCACTTCAAACTTGTTACTGAAGGCTTCCGCGTTCCAGCGGGCCAGGTCTATGCAGCAGTTGAATCACCACGTGGAGAACTTGCAGCACACGTTGTCTCTGATGGCGGAACGCGTCCATACCGCGTTCACTTCCGCGAACCTTCATTCAATAATTTGCAATCAATTTCAGCGATGAGCGAAGGTGGCATGGTCGCAGACATTGTTGGCGCTGTTGCTTCTATTGATCCTGTTATGGGAGGAGTGGACCGCTAATGGCAATCGATCAAACTTTGAATCACGAAGTTATGCAATCAATCATCAAGCGTTATCCACGTACACGTTCTTCAATCATGCCACTACTTCACTATGTGCAATCTGTTTCTGGTTATGTAACCAATGAAGGCATTGAAACAATCTCAAAGCTTCTTGAAATCGAGACTGCAGAAGTATCTGCAGTCGCTACCTTCTACACACAGTACAAGCGCAAGCCAGTTGGCGAGTATCACGTAGGCGTCTGCACAAATACCTTGTGTGCAGTAATGGGCGGGGATGCAATCTTCTCCGCGCTAAAAGAGCACCTAGGCGTTGAAAATGATGGCGTAACAGCAGATGGCAAAGTTTCTCTCGAACATATCGAGTGCAACGCAGCTTGCGATTATGCGCCTGTAGTTATGGCTAACTGGGAGTTCTACGACAACCAGACTGTCGAATCTGCAAAGGCCCTGGTCGATGGTGCACGTCAAGGAAATCCACCTGCACCAACTCGTGGACCAAATCGACTTGTTACATATAAAGAAGCATCTGCAGTTCTTGCAGGTCTAGATGACGGTCTTGCTCGCGAAGGTGTTCAAGCTGGCGAGCCAACACTTGTCGGACTTAAACTTTCAAAGGAAGGTAAGTAATGTCAAAGTTAACTCCCGTCCTTTCCGCTCACTGGGATGAGAAAGATTCATTCACCATTGAGGCATATACACGTCACGGTGGATATACAGCGTCGAAGAAAGCTCTCGCAATGGATCCCGATGCAGTTATTCAACTCGTCAAGGATTCAGGACTTCGCGGTCGTGGTGGCGCAGGCTTCCCAACTGGAATGAAGTGGGGCTTTATCCCACAAGGCGACGATAAAGATCATTACCT
>JBILBB010000142.1:0-3137 GCA_044353955.1 Candidatus Planktophila sp.
AGATATTCCTGCACATGCTCGAATAGGTATTCCGCTTATTGCAGTTCCCGAGGGCGATCTCGTTGAACTCGATATTCGCCTTGAATCCGTGGCACAAGGTGTACTTGCAAGCGCAGAGATATATGCAGTCGCTCATGGAGAATGTATTCGTTGCCTGGATCCCGTTGAAGTTGTCATCGATAGAAAGATTCAAGAGCTCTATCGCTACGAACCGACCAATGAGAAAGGTCGTAAGAAGCGTCGCGAAGATGAAGATGTAGACCTCGAGGGTGAAGAAGAGCTTCAGATGGAGGGCGACCTCATGGATCTCGAGATTCCGATTATCGATGCAATCATCTTGACCCTGCCGGTCAATCCTCTCTGTTCGGATGAGTGCCTTGGCCTCTGTCCTGATTGCGGGGAGAAGTGGGAGAAGCTTCCTGAGGGCCATGCCCATGAAGTCATCGATGCCCGCTGGTCAGGCCTCGACGGGCTGGATTTTGGCAATTCTGAGAAATAGGCGATACTTAGCCCTCTAATATTTAAGATTAAGGACGATTACCGTGCCAGTACCAAAGCGAAAAATGTCTCGTTCAAAGACACGTTCACGCCGAAGCATGTGGAAGACAACTGCTGCAGCGCTCTCAACTTGCCCACAGTGTCAGCAACCAAAGCTCAACCACGTTGCATGCCCAACATGCGGTACATACAACCGCCGTCAGGTTCTAGAGGTCTGATCTGTACTCAAAACTTCTTGAGCAATTAGGAGTTCAACTTTCTCCAGAACTGCTTGAGTTAGCTTTTACCCACCGCTCGTTTGCATACGAGACTGGAATTACAACCACTAACGAGCGCCTTGAATTTCTCGGCGACTCTGTTCTTGGACTCATCGTTACCGAAGAGCTCTACATCAAGTATCCAGATCTCGATGAAAGTCGCTTATCTCCGCTGCGTTCTGGCATAGTCAATATGAGGGCGCTCGCAGATATTGCTAGAACTCTCGAACTTGGAAAATATATTCGACTTGGAAAAGGTGAAGAAGTCACCAACGGTCGCGATAAGAATTCATTGCTCGCCGATGCGCTAGAAGCCCTCATTGGCGCCATCTACCTTGGTTGCGGATTTGAGAAATCGACTGAGGTAGTTCGAACGCTGATTAAAGAGACTCTCGATGGCGCAATTGCAAAGGGTGCAGGTTTAGATGGCAAGACAGCTCTACAAGAACTTCTTGCATCACTTGGTAAGGGCTCTCCCGAGTATCAGGTAACTGAAACAGGTCCTGATCACGACAAGAGTTTTACAGCAGTTGCAATGGTTTCCGGAGAGGCAATCGCCACGGGAAATGGAAAGAGCAAGCGAGAGGCAGAACAATCAGCTGCTCGAAGTGCGCTAGAGAAGTTAACTTCCTAACTCTTCGCAAACCCTCAAGTTGAACTTGAACTGAGTCGCTTTTATACCAATGGCGCGCTGAACGGTAGGTTTACCGCGTGTATTTGAAGAGCCTGACCCTTAAAGGATTTAAATCCTTTGCATCGGCGACCACTCTTCGCCTCGAACCTGGCATCACCTGCGTCGTCGGCCCCAACGGTTCTGGAAAATCAAATGTTGTCGATGCCCTCACCTGGGTTATGGGTGAGCAAGGTGCAAAGTCTCTCCGCGGCGGCAAGATGGAAGACGTTATCTTCGCCGGAACATCAGGTCGCGCACCTCTAGGTCGCGCAGAAGTAGCCGTAACAATTGATAACACTGATGGCGCACTTCCTATTGATTACACCGAAGTAACAATCTCTCGCATTCTCTTCCGTAATGGACAGAGTGAATACCAGATTAACGGCGAAGCATCTCGCTTATTAGATATTCAAGAGTTGCTTAGCGATTCAGGTATTGGCCGCGAAATGCACGTCATTGTCGGTCAAGGACAGCTCGATGCAATCTTGATGGCAACGCCTGAAGAACGCCGTGGATTTATTGAAGAGGCAGCTGGTGTTCTTAAGCATCGCAAGCGTAAAGAGAAGGCTATTCGCAAGCTCGATTCGATGCAGGCAAACCTTGCTCGAGTAAATGACCTTACCGTTGAACTTCGACGCCAACTGCGACCTCTTGGAAAACAAGCAGAAGTAGCGAAGAAGGCGGCAACAATTCAAGCCGATCTTCGTGATGCCAAACTTCGCCTACTTGCAGATGATTACATCTCACTCTCAAAGACTCTCGATGCAGAAGTTGCTGACGAGAACGCGCTACGCGAACGTCGCTCTCAGGTTGAGGCAGAGCTCGACAAGGTTCGTCGTCGCGAAGAAGAACTCGATGCAACATCTGCCTTTGAAAGCCCGTTGCTGATTAAAGCGCAAGAGAATTTCTACTCTCTGAATGCGCTTCGCGAAAAATTCCGCGGAACTCAATCACTTGCCCAAGAACGTTCACGATTCTTGGCAGAAGAGGCAGAGGAAGCGCGAAGTGCTGGGCGCGATCCTGAAGCTCTCGATCAAGAAGCAGCATCGCTGCGTGCAGAAGAGTCACAACTTCGCTCCGATGTTCAGAGCGCACAGAGTGCACTTGCAAGCGCAACACATGCACTGGCTTCTGCGGAAGCTGCGCTGAAAGCTGAAGAAGACACAATCGCTGCTGCGATGCGAGCTATCGCAGATCAACGTGAAGGCACAGCGCGTCAAGAAGGCCACATCAAATCTCTCGCCGCTCGTATTGAAGCAATCACAGAAGAGATTTCACGACTTCAACTCGCACGATCAGAGGCGCAATCACGAGTCGATAGCGCAAAGGATGACTATGCGAAGTTTGAGATGGAGATCGGAAATGCTGATGCAGGCGAACAAGGTTTAGATTCACAGTTCGAGCAGAGTAAAGCTGCGCTCGACAGATCAAAGAAATCTCTTGCTGAACTAGTTGATTCTGAGAGAGCTGCAGATCGCGAACGTAATGCCACCGAGTCAAAGCTTGAGGCGATGAAGTTGACCTCAGGATCACGTGATGGCGCGGCTGCTCTCATCCGCGATTCTCACGGAGTACAAATTCTCGGAAGTATCGCCTCACTCATTGAGATTGATAATGGGTGGGAAGCGGCAACTGCTGCTGCACTTGGTTCACTTGCCGATGCAGTTGTAGTGAAAGATCTCTCCTCTGCTGTCAGCGCACTCACAACT
>JBILBB010000143.1:0-3124 GCA_044353955.1 Candidatus Planktophila sp.
AATTGCAGCAGGAAATACAGTTGTCTTGAAGCCAAGTGATACAACACCAGCGTCCACGGTTTTTATGGCTCAGATCATGAGCGATTTTTTACCTGATGGCGTTATCAACGTTCTTACAGGGGAACGCGAAACCGGTGCGGCACTTGTAGACCATGCAACACCTGCGATGGTTTCCATTACTGGTTCTGTTCGAGCAGGAATGGAAGTTGCAGGAGCTGCAGCGAAATCACTAAAGCGTGTTCACCTTGAGCTTGGTGGCAAGGCACCTGTTGTGGTCTTTAACGATGCAGATCTAGCTGCGGCTGCCGAAGGAATCGCGATTGCCGGCTTCTTCAATGCAGGCCAAGATTGCACAGCTGCTACTCGCGTCCTTGTACAAGAAGGCGTTTATGACGAGATGGTGAAGCTATTGGCAGCGCAGGCGACAGATAGCATCGCAATGGGTATGCCATCTGAAGATGTTCTTGTGGGGCCAGTAAATAACAAGAGCCAGTTTGAGCGAGTCAGCGGATTTATCTCTCGTACTCCATCGCATGCTCGCATCGTGGCAGGGGGAGCGCCGACAAATATGCCGGGCTACTTCATTACACCTACTGTGATTGCAGATCTCAAGCAGAGCGATGAGTTAATCCAATCTGAAATCTTCGGACCAGTCATCACCATCCAGAAGTTCAAGGATGAGGCTGAAGCGGTGGCGATGGCCAATGGAGTCGATTACGGCTTGGCATCATCGGTCTGGACCAAGGATCACGGTCGCGCTATGAGAATGGCGAAGGCCTTCGACTTCGGCTGCGTCTGGATCAACACTCATATTCCTCTTGTGGCCGAGATGCCTCACGGTGGATATAAGCGCAGCGGATATGGAAAAGACCTCTCCAGCTATGGTTTCGAGGATTACACCCGCATCAAGCATGTGATGTCCAATATCAACGCCTAACTAGCCCAGAAATCTCAACAAAACGGCACCTAAAAAAGTTCGATTTAGGTTTGGCTCAGGGGGTTTGAAAGTCCATAATAAGCCCAGCAAAACCGTCCCTTATTCCGGCAATTTAAAAGGAGCCCTACTCATGGCTAAGAAACCTCTCTCTGAAGAAGCACGTTCAATTATCAACTCTCGCGTATCACGTCGTGCTGTTCTAGCCGGCGCTGGTGCAGCTGCAGGTGCAAGTGCGCTCGCTGCATGTGGATCTGATGGCGATGCATCAGGTGGTGCAAAGAATTCTGTTCGCTGGGGCAACTGGCCTCTCTACCTTGATGTCGATGACTCAGGTAAGAAGTACCCAACTCTTGAAGCATTTACAAAAGAGACTGATATTGCAGTTAAGTACTTTGAAGATTACAACGATAACGATGAGTTCTTCGGAAAAGTACAGGCACAACTTAAGCTTAAGAAAGATATTGGTTACGACCTAGTCTGCCCAACCGACTGGATGGCAGCTCGTTGGATTCGTCTTGGCTATGCACAGAAGTTTGATATGGCCAATATTCCAAATGCGAAGAACATCCTCGACACACTTGCATCTCCATCATTTGATGCAAAGCGCGAAAGCACACTTACATGGCAGGGCATCATGGGTGGATTCGGTTGGAACACAGAGAAGAACCCAAAGGGTGTTCGCACAATTGAAGATCTCTTCTCCCCAGCAAATAAGGGAAAGATTGTTGTTCTCTCTGAAATGCGCGACACAGTCGGAATTATCTTGCGTTCACAGGGCGTCAACCTTGCAACTGTGACAGAAGATCAATTTATGAATGGCGTTGATTTCCTTGCTAAGAAGATTTCAGATGGCTGGATTCGCGGCGTAAAGGGCAACGAATACGCAGAAGATCTCACATCAGGAGATGCAACTGCAGTAATCGGTTGGTCAGGTGACATGTTCATTCTTAAGTCTGAGAATGAAGGCAAGTTCGACTTCGCAATCCCTGAATCAGGCGGAACAATTTCAGGTGACAATATGTTGATTCCATCAACTGCTACAGCTGAGGCAAAGGCCAATGCTGAGAAGTTGATCAATTACTACTACGACCCAGCAGTTGCTGCAGAGGTTGCTGCATACGTTAACTACGTATGTCCGGTAAAGGGTGCTCAGGCTGAGATGGAGAAGATTGATCCAGATCTAGCGGCGAGCGAATTCATCTTCCCAACCGATAAGACAATGGCAAACCTCTCTGTCTTCCGCGCACTTACACCTGCAGAAGAGACAAGTTGGACTGAAGCCTTCCAGAAGGCTGCCGGCAACTAAGTGTCAGCTGATGCAAGCTCTGCACGAGGAGATCTAAAGCTTACGAATATCACCAAGAGTTATGGTGATTTCACTGCGGTCAATGATTTGTCGCTTGTCATTCCTAAAGGTTCGTTCTTTGCACTTCTCGGACCTTCAGGATGCGGCAAGACGACAACTCTTCGAATGATTGCAGGGCTTGAAGAACCGACTCAGGGAAAGATTTCATTGGGTACAACTGATATCACCGACACTCGTCCATATCAGCGCCCGATTAATACAGTCTTTCAGAACTACGCACTGTTTCCGCACCTAACAATCTTTGAAAATATCGCATTCGGTCTTCGCCGTCGCGGAATCAAAGATGTGAACGATGCAGTAAATAAGGCGTTAGATCTTGTAGAGCTTCCACATCTTGCACAACGTAAGCCAACACAGCTTTCAGGTGGTCAGCAGCAGCGCATCGCACTTGCTCGCGCAATCGTGAACCGCCCAGCACTCTTGCTTCTCGATGAGCCACTCGGTGCACTCGATCTCAAACTTCGTCGCCAGATGCAGATAGAACTTAAGTGGATTCAGAAGGAAGTTGGAATCACATTCGTTCACGTTACTCACGATCAGGAAGAAGCCATGACCATGGCCGACACCATCGCGGTGATGAATGAAGGCCAGATTGAGCAGATGGGTTCACCTGCAGAGCTCTATGACAATCCGAAGACAGCATTTGTTGCAAACTTCCTCGGGCAGTCAAACCTCATCAAGGGAACAATTACAGGTAACGATGGCTCAAATCAGATTGTTGATCTCTTCGGTCAGAAGATTTCACTTCAGAAGAATCGCTCACACGCAGTTGATAATTCAATCCTTGCAGGAATTCGTCCTGAGAAGTTCCGTATCTCTCG
>JBILBB010000144.1:0-3100 GCA_044353955.1 Candidatus Planktophila sp.
TCATCAATAAAACGGCTGATGCGGAATACTGCGTAAGCAACAGCGACTGCAAGGACAAAAAGGGATGATGCGGCGATGATTGTTGCTATTCCACCTGGACCCACGAGATTGCTCCTAGCTCTTTACTCGACAAAAACGCTCACAATATTCCCTAGCCTACCTGAACTACTCCTTCGGAGGGGTCCAATCGATAGCTGCTTCCTTACGTTGCGCTGGGGTAATCGGAGTTGGCGCTCCAGTAAGTGGGTCTCCACCACTTGCAGTCTTCGGGAAAGCGATAACTTCGCGAATCGAATCTGAGTTTGTCAGAAGCGCACATACTCGGTCTAGACCAAGTGCGATTCCACCGTGAGGAGGCGGACCGTAATTGAAGGCTTCAAGTAAGAATCCAAATTTACTCTGGGCCTCTTCATCACTTAGTCCAATAACAGAGAAGACATCTTTCTGAATATTACGATCATGGATACGAATCGATCCACCACCCAGCTCTGTGCCATTGAGAACGATGTCGTAGGCATAGGCCAGCGCGCTTGCTGGGTCACTCTTAAATGTAGATACATACTCTGGCTTCGGTCCAGTAAATGGGTGATGAACCGCTGTCCACCCACCGTTATCGGTTGGCTCGAACATTGGGGCATCGACAACCCATAGGAATTCCCATTTACCTTCGGCTATGAGATTTCCACGCTTGCCAATTTCAAGGCGCGCTGCACCAAGCAATTGTTGTGAAGAAGCCTTCTCGCCAGCTGCAAAGAAGATTGCATCCCCTGGCTTTGCTCCAACGAGAGCCGCTATGCCTGCTTGTTCTGAATCCGAAATATTCTTTGAAACTGGGCCACCAAGAGTTCCATCTTCATTTACCAAGATGTAAGCAATTCCCTTTGCTCCACGCGCCTTCGCCCAATCTTGCCAAGCATCTAGTTCGCGACGCGGAGTGCTCGCTCCCCCAGGCATAACGACTGCGCCAACATAGGGTGCTTGAAAGACTCTGAAGGGTGTCTCTTTAAAGAAATCTGTTACTTCAACTAACTCAAGACCGAATCTAAGATCTGGTTTATCAGAGCCGTACTTATCCATCGCATCTAGATAAGTCATATGGCGAATGGGAGTTGGGATGTCGTATCCCACTGCCTCTTTCCATACCTTTACCAAGATTTTCTCTGCAACTGCCAAGATATCTGCCTGATCGATAAATGACATCTCAATATCAAGTTGAGTAAATTCTGGTTGTCTATCTGCACGAAAATCTTCATCGCGGAAACAACGCGCAATCTGGTAGTAACGCTCCATGCCGGCGACCATAAGGAGCTGCTTAAATAATTGCGGAGATTGAGGAAGTGCATACCAACTGCCGGGTTGCAGGCGAACGGGAACTAGAAAGTCACGTGCACCTTCTGGTGTTGAACGAGTCAGGTAGGGAGTCTCAATTTCGAGAAAATCCAAATCTTCCATAGCACGACGAATAGCTGATGTGACTCGGGAGCGAAGTCTTAGATTTGCAGCAGGTCCTTCTCGACGAAGATCGAGGTATCTGTAGCGAAGGCGAACTTCCTCTGAAATATCACTCTCATTCCCCGAATCCACCGGAAAAGGAAGTGGCGCAGACTCGCTCAAGACCACTACATCATCGCCCATAATCTCGATTTCGCCGGTAGGAATATTTGCGTTTTCATTTCCTGTGGGGCGCAGCGCAACTTCACCAGTGATTTGCAGACACCATTCGGCGCGAAGTTGACCAGCCATCTTCTCATCGCGAATGACGACTTGCACGGAGCCAGAACCGTCCCGGAGATCGATAAATGCAACTCCACCATGATCGCGGCGGCGGGCAACCCAACCTGCAAGGGTTACAACTTGACCTGCATGTGAGGCGCGCAGCGAGCCAGCGTCATGATTTCTCAACATTAAAAATTTCCGCCTTTAATCTTCTCTTTTTTACTGCGAGCTTCTCTCGCTGAGTTCCTTCTGCAATTCAGCAATCTTAACGGAAGTTACTACCCCATCACTCATTCTCTTGAGCGCTACCTCGCCTTGCTCTATCTCAGAATCGCCGATTACTACTACAAACTGAGCCCCAGATTTATCTGCTGCTTTCATTGAGCCCTTGAGAGACCTCTCACCGAAGGCTAGCTCGACGGAAAACTTTGAACCACGTAGATCTTGAGCAATCCGAAGTGCGTACTCCATCGCTGCATCGCCCAAAGGAATGATGAACAGGTCGGAAGTGAAGTCAGATTCGGGAAGAGTCTTTTCTGCAATTGCAGCAAGAAGTGCGCGATCAACACCTAATCCAAAGCCGATACCAGATAGAGATTGACCGCCAAGAATCTCCATTAATCCGTCGTAACGACCGCCGCCGCCGATTCCAGATTGAGCACCCAGATCTGGATGAATGAACTCAAAAGTTGTCCCTGTGTAATAGTCCAGCCCTCTGACCATTCGTGGATTAATCGTGAATGCAATGCCCATTGCAGTGAGGTATCTCTGAACCGTTTCAAAGTTAGATTGAGATTCCTTTGAAAGGTAATCAAGAAGTAATGGAGCCTTCGCCATCTTCTCTTGCATCTCTGGACGCTTATCGTCGAAGAGACGCAATGGGTTGATTGCAGCACGTGCTTGCGTTGTCTCATCTAAATCCAGCGATGATATGAATGTGAGGAGATCAACCCGATGTGCTGCGCGGGATTGCGCATCCCCCAAAGATGTTATCTCCAGGCGATAGTTCTTCAGCCCTAAATTCTTAAATCCTTTATCTGCAATCGCGATAACTTCTGCATCAATTGCTGGGTCATCTAATCCAATCGCTTCAATGCCCACTTGATAGAACTGGCGATAGCGACCGGCCTGAGGGCGTTCTGCTCTGAAGAATTGTCCGGAGTACCAAACCTTCACCGGAAGTTGGCCGCGATCTAGGTTCTGTTCAATGACAGCGCGCATGACGCCAGCTGTTCCTTCTGGTCGCAAGGTAATTGAACGACCACCGCGATCTTCAAAGGTGTACATCTCTTTAGAGACAACATCAGTTGATTCGCCAACGCCACGACTAAACAAATTAGTATCTTCAAATACTGGAAGCTCCATCAATTTATAGCCAGATGCT
>JBILBB010000019.1:0-11435 GCA_044353955.1 Candidatus Planktophila sp.
GCGAGCTTCTCTTGGTCGATGACTTCACTTGCATCGGCTAGATGTTTCCAGAGTTTCTCTTTAGGAGTTCTTGTAGGAAGCGCTTTAACATCGTCCGAAATACTCTTTTTGCCAGAACGATAATCAAGAGTTAACTGAATCTGACGAGTAAATGTCTGCTCTGGTACTCGCTTGATAAGAACTGCCGCTCTCTCGTCATCGTTAACGCTGAATCGGATAAATATCTCGCTTAGGTCAATGAGCATCGAGAGGTTCTCTCCACCAGTAATTTTCTCGGCCATCTTTCGCTCAAGGTTAATGATTTCAAGTGCCTCACTTGATCGACCTTTAAGTACGAGATCGCGTGCAAAGTAGCCATCTGCGAGGAAGTACCAGATCCACTGCTTCCACTGCTGAGCCAAATTCTTTATCTGTGCGAAGATTTCAAATGCTTCATCTGGTCGTGAGAATTCCAGCAAGCAACGCGCCTGCACATACATCGAAGGTAGCGGTCCCATTACTCCAACGAAACCATTTCTGCGTGCATTAGAAGTCGCAATCGTTGCAGCTTCATAGGCCTTGCGATACTCGCCGACTTGAAAGAGTGATAGCGCATTCATCTGAGCAAGCAGAACATGGCCGGTTGCAATCTGTGCCTCCGTAGCCTTGCTTAGACTCTGCTGGTAATACTCTTCAACTGCCTCTGTATCGTCTTGGATAAATGCTGAGATTGCCGCAAGTCGAAGCATTCCAATCTGCTCTTCAACCCCGAGCATCAGTGGATCGCTCACAGGCTTCATCGCGATAGAAAATGATGAATCAAACTCCTTAAATCTGCCTTGAGCAATCTCTATATACGCCCTATTGCCCGCTGCGATCTGATTGATGAATCCTTCAATCACTGTTCCCTTTGCATCGTGACGCATCTGATCGTGCATGCTCATGACCGTGTGGTAGTCAAGTGATGCTAGATACCCAGCAATTTCTACAGTGGCACGCTGTAAGAGTCCGACTTGAGAGCTATCTCCTGCAAATACAGCCCAGCGCACGAGGTCGTTACCTTGACCCGTGGCAAGCAGTATTCGCGCAGCGTTCGGGAATAAAGTACTGATCTTCTCAGAATCTCCAGCGAGGAATGCATGCTCAAGTGCGAGGTTAGGTTGATTGTGATGTTCATAATATTCACATAGACGGATGTGGATTTCCCTTTTAGTTCCTGGCTCTTTATTGAGCTCTAACAGGAATATCTCACGCATCAGCCGAGTAAATGAGTAGGTCTGTTCAGGATCACTTGTCTGAGCAAAGAAATTTCCTTCGAGAGCAATCTCGTTAATAAGATTAAAGTCATATTCTTCGCCCAATATCACTTGTGCAGCTTCTTGGTTGAATTCATGTACAACTGAAAGTTGTGTAACGACTTTCTTAATTTTGCAATCTGTTCCATCGATGATTGTTAACGCTAGAGCGCGAAGCGGCTCTGCTTGAGTTGCGAGCATCTTGGCAAAATCTACAGGTGATTCTGACTTCTCAAGATGGCGAATAAGGATTCCCACTGCCGCAGGCCATCCCATTGCACCCAGAAGTGATTCCTTGATTTTCACACTCTCAAAATCAACCTTATTCGCCAGGGCGAGAGATTTAACTTCATCATCGGTAAATTTCAACTCATTTAGCCCAATAATATGTAGTGGTCCTCTTGATAGAAAAGCTTGATACATGCTCTCAAGAGGGTCCCGCCGAATTGCTACAAAACTAACATTTGATGGGAATTGCTGAACTAATCTCTCTGCGATATCTACATCACCAGATGATTGGCTACGTAGATTATCAATCACAAAAAAATAGTTCTTCCCAGTTGCAAGTAGCTCATTTCCCCATCGGCGGATAACTTCAGTTGGTCGCACAAGTTGATGCGTCTCAAACCATGGCGCAAAACCTGGAAGTACATTTCGGGTTGCTTGAATTAGGAGCGCAGACATTTCATTGACAGAATCGCTATTGGTAATTGTCATCCAGATGACGGGATCTACGCTCTGGTTCGCCCATTCAGCAACAAGAGAAGTCTTTCCATATCCAGCTGGCGCGATGACAACTGTTGTACTTGGCGCTGAATGTGTAAGAAGTGGAAAGAGACGTTTTCTCGATATGAAGTTTGGTGCCGGCGTTGGAACCAATGAGCGAGAGAGGGTGACGCCCGAACTGATATCGAAGGCAGGTCTCACCTCACCTGCATCCTGCCGGGTGACTCGCTTCGTTGTCATGCGCTAAGGGTGAGGCTTTAGGGCCACTTTTGGAAGCGAAAATCACCCTAGTAGGGGTGATAGAGGGCGGTGATTTAGCCTTGGTAGCTAGAGCGTTGCAAAGCCTTCGGCGAGAACGCCAAGGGCCTCTTTTAAGAGCTCATCGGTGATGACAACTGGTGGCAAGAAGCGGATCACATTGCCATAGGTGCCCGCGGTCAAGATAAGTACACCCTTGCTCTGGCAATACTTAATTACCTTTGCCATCGCTTCTGGATTTGGATCCTTTGTTCCTGCATGAACTAACTCGATTGCAACCATTGCACCGCGGCCACGAACGTCGCCGATGATTGGATACTTAGCTTTTAGCGCATTGAGTTCTGCGAAGAGGATCTTTCCTACCTGCTCGGCTCGTTCAAGTACCTTCTCTTCTTCAATCATCTCAATAACAGCAAGTGCTGCAGCGCACGCGATTGGATTTCCACCGTAAGTGCCACCAAGGCCACCGACATGCGATGAATCCATGATCTCAGCACGAGCAGTGACTGCAGCAAGTGGAAGGCCTCCAGCAATTCCTTTTGCAGAGACAATCATGTCGGGTTCCATATTTTCATGTTCAACAGCGAACATCTTGCCTGTACGAGCAAATCCTGATTGAACTTCATCTGCAATAAAGACAATCTTATTTTCAGTTGCAAACTTCTGAAGGCCTGGCATAAATCCAGTTGGTGGCACGATAAATCCGCCCTCGCCAATTACTGGCTCGATGATTATTGCAGCAACGTTATGTGCGCCAATCTCTTTTTCAATCTTATGAATAACCATATCGAGAGCATCTTCTGTGATGGTCTCAGGGTTTCCTAGCCAGCGGTATGGGTATGGCATCGGCATGCGGTAGATCTCACTTGCAAACGGTCCAAAGCCATCCTTGTATGGAAGATTCTTTGCAGTCAGCGCCATCGTGAGATTGGTACGACCGTGATAGGCATGTTCAAAGACAACAACTGCTGGGCGCTTTGTGTAGTGACGCGCAATCTTGATTGCATTCTCGACAGCTTCGGCACCTGAATTCTGCAGAATCGACTTCTTCTTAAACTTTCCTGGGGTTAAACGATTAAGGGCTTCGCAGACCTCGATATAACCCATGTATGGAGCCGTTGTGAAGTTTGTATGTGTAAATGCGGCAACAGCATCTTGTACTGCTTTCACAACCCGAGGTGCTGAGTTTCCAACGGTGACAACTCCGATACCTGCACCAAGATCAATGATTCGGTTTCCATCGATATCTTCAATGATCGCATCTTGTGCACGAGAGACAATGATTGGCATCGCCATTCCAAGTCCCCCAGCAACAGCCTCTTTACGTCGCTGCAAAGCTGCAGTTGATTTTGGCCCTGGAATTTCAGTGGCCAAATGGCGTGATTGCGGGAGAGGATCCTTTGATGTCATGGACCAATTCTAAGGCCATCATTTCTCAGTGCGAGCCCAACCATGGCTTACGACAAGTTAGGCTTGCCACATGAGCGAACTTCGCAAAATGGCACCTTTATTAGATGCCTACCTCTCATACTTTGAGAGCGCTCGAACTCCCTTCACTATCCCGGGCCATAAGCAGAAGACATCAGCGCTCGACGCTGGCCTGGGTGCAGTCGTCGACTCAGATACTCCGCTCTATGGTGGGCTCGATGAAATCAAGTTAACGAATCAAACTTTGCGAGAAGCTGAAGGACTGGCTGCAAAATTGTGGGGTGCTGATTACGCACGATTTTCTACAGGTGGATCAACACATGCAAATCAAGCGATTATCTTCGCGCTCGGAAAACCCGGAGATAAAGTTGCAGTATCTCGTACCGCACATCGATCTGTTCTCAGTGCTCTAGTCCTCGCAGGGTTAGAGCCAATCTGGATGAGCCCTGAAATTGATGGTGCAACCGGTGTTCCCATTGGAATCGGGATTGCGGAACTCAAGAAGGCGCTTACTGAAAACCCAATCGCTGTGCTTCTTACTGAACCTGGTTACCTCGGAACAATCTCTGATTTACCTGCACTCATTGAAGCAGCTCACGAAAAGAAGATCCCAGTGATTCTCGATGCTGCATGGGGTGGCCACTTTGGTTTTCATCCGCAGCTTCCCCGACATGCAATACAACTCGGTGCAGATGCATTGATTACAAGTACGCATAAAGCGCTTCCTGGCTATAGCGCCTCTGCGCTCTTGCTTGCTCGCACAGAATTTTTAAGCACCGAAAGACTCGAGCAAAGTTTTGAGACAACACACACCACATCTCCTGCTGGGGCTCCTCTTGCATCTATCGACGGAGTACGTGCACTTCTGCAAACTCGCGGTGAAGAGTTAATCGGCGCACTCCTTGAAAATATCCATGCATTTAAAGAGAGTGTCCAAGCCGAGTTTGCTCTTCCAGTATTCCTATACCCAAGTGATTTTCCTGCAGGACGTTTTGATCCAACGAAGATTGTCTTGCGCGTGCAACAACTCGGTGCTTCCGGCGTTGATATCGAGGAAGATCTTCAGACAGCAGGAATTCGTGTTGAAATGGCCGATCGAGACACCATCGTATTTTTGGGGACAATTGCCGATACCAAAGAGGATTTTGATCGCCTTGCAGATGTCCTTATTCCAATTCTGAAGCGCAGACAAGAACAACGTCGCGAGAGCGCCACTGCACTGAGTTGGTCTGTCACTCCACAGAAGAAGATATCAATGCGCGAGGCATACTTTGCAAAGACAGAGATGGTCAATGCTGCAGCTGCACTAGGCAGAGTCTCAGCTGATTTGATTGCGCCATATCCCCCAGGAGTTGCCGTTGTGGCACCAGGAGAAGTTCTTACTCAGCAGATTATCGAGGGTCTTGCTTCATCTCGTGCTGCTGGAGTTCGTATTGCATATGCAACCGATCCAACTCTTTCGCAATATCGAGTTGTTTTAGAGAGTTAAAGCGGCTGGCGATAGACCTTGTGGGTCTGCGCTTGAGCAATAGGTCTAATCATCAGTGAATCCACATTGAAGTGGCTCGGCAGCATTACCGACCAGCGGATAGCTTCTGCGACATCTTCTGCCACTAATGGGCGGGTAACTCCCTCATAGACCTTTGCAGCTTTCTCAAGGTCTCCCTGAAATCGTTGCACTGCAAACTCATCTGTCTTCACCATTCCGGGTGCAATCTCTGTGACGCGAATAGGTTGGCCGTTTAGTTCAAGGCGAAGAGTCTCAACTAGCGATGTCTCAGCAAACTTCGCCGCGACATAACTTCCGCCATTTTCATAGACACGATGGCCGGCAGTTGATGAAATCATCACGATATGTCCACGACCAAATTCCTGCATGAGTGGCGTCATCGCTTTAACCATACGAACAGAACCAACAACATTGATGTCAAAAGTCTTCTTCCAGATTTCTGGATCAGAGTCATTAATCGAATCCGAATCAAAGGCTCCACCTGCGCAGTTAATGAGTATTGATACAGGCTTGCCATGAAGATGTTTTGCAAGTGCATCAATCTCGCTCTGCGCAGTGACATCTAACGTAAACGCTTCAATATTCTCATCTTCGGCGGCAAGTGCCTTGAGGCGATCTGCACGACGAGCTGCAGCAATGACGTGATATCCATTCTGCGCCAATAGACGTGCTGTTGCAGCGCCGATTCCGCTGCTTGCTCCAGTAATGATTGCATATTCGCGAGTGCTCATAGGCAAAGAGTATCTCTCTCATCTAGAATCTTCATATGAGCAATCAAGTAGAGACAGTCATCCAGGTACAACTCACCAATAGAGATAAGAAGACGGTCTTCTGGAGAGGCTTCCTGGCCGTTCCAGTGGTTGTATTCCTTGCATCATTTTCTCAGGGAACTGACGCTGCCTGGGCTTCAGGGCTAATTGTTCTACCCCTCGTACTCACACTCCTCTTTAGAGGTGTCTACCCGAGTTACCTACTCTCCTTCAACCACTCAGTGATGGAACTTAATGCTCGTCTTTCATCGTACGTTCTACTCCTGACCGATGATTATCCATCCATCGAGCGCAATCCAAACGTTGCAATTCTTCTACCTGAAATTGAAGGTGGAAAGAAGTTAAGTCGTGGACTTCCTTTGATCAAATGGTTCTTAGCAATTCCACTTGTCATTGTTGGACTGATTT
Organism: Candidatus Planktophila sp.; assembly: GCA_044353955.1. GTDB lineage: Bacteria > Actinomycetota > Actinomycetes > Nanopelagicales > Nanopelagicaceae > Planktophila. The sequence continues at coordinate 6,375 of JBILBB010000019.1, forward strand.
ACGCCGCTGTTGCACTGGTTTACACATTCATCGCTTGGATTATTACCTGGTCAACAGGAAACTATCCAGCATGGGCGTTAAATGTAGTTCTAGGAACAGTTAAATTCTGGAACCGCCTCTACGGCTACGCAGTAATTCTCGTTACCGACGAATACCCATCCTTCTCGCTGAAGTAACTCTCTGATGAATATTGAATTACGCCCTGCACAACCTAGCGACAAAGCCCGTTGGTTTGAACTCTGGCAGGGATATTTAGATTTTTATAAGACTGTGCTCTCACCTGCACAGAGCGAGCTCACCTGGTCTCGAGTAATAAATCCAGAATTCAATATGAAATGTGCAGTTGCGGTACTTGATGGTTCAGTAGTCGGCTTTACAACGTATAACTTACAGAACTCAACATGGTCAGAAAATGGTCACTGCTACCTGGAAGATCTCTTTGTAGATCCGACTGTTCGCGGTGGTGGCGTCGGCAGAGCGCTGATTGATTACGTCAAAGCTTTTGCAATTGAGAATAAGTGTTCACGTCTTTATTGGAATACCGATGAAGATAACGCAACAGCACGCAAGTTATATGACTCTTATTCTCTTGAATCTGGCAAACGTCAATACAGAATTTCGCTTACTTAACAGACCTAATCATTCGCTGGTAGTACATCCCAGCTTTTCGTGTGCTCTCTTGAGGTTCACCCATCTTTTCAAATCCAATTTTTTCGTATGCTGCAATTGCGCCAGAGTTATCAATCCAAACTCCAAGGCCTTGTACGCCCCAATTTCGATCTTCAGAATATGAATCCGCGAAAGTAAAGAGTGAACGCAGAACTCCGCGCTGGCGAAATTTGGGATTCACCCAACAGCTTCCTACCCAGCATGTTGCACCAAAATCACCTTTGAGATTTTCGATTGTCATAAATCCGCAATCTTTGCCATCAATGGTGGCTAGAAGCCCCGCATACTGTTGAGCTTTCTGGCGCCACTGAGCTTCTGAATACTGGCTCTCACTGTCGTAATCCCCACCGAAGGCGCTCTCATCATGCACAAGTGCAGCAAGACGAATATCTCGATAGCGCGCCCAATCATTCTCAGTTAAGAGAACGACTTGCACATCAGTGCTTCTTGAAGAGTTTACGGGGGTCAACTTTGGCGCCCTGAGCCTTTACCTTGTCGAGCATCCTGTCAGCCCATGCAAATTCAAGAGCTAGAACGAAGAGGCCAAGAATTACAAGCGGCAAGGTAAATGGTCCGGGCAGAACTACGAGCAAGAGTCCAACTGTTATAAAGGTGAAACCAATAACAGAGACAATTGTTCTACGAATAGGGGTCGGCAACGTTTTCCACGTTGCAACAAACCTACTTCTCATCTTTCTCGCTTCCCGTAATTCTTCCTGCATGCGCACGAACTGAAGGGTCGGACTTGGACTTAACAATACTTGCCACAGTTGATACGACAAGTATTCCACCAATTACTGCAAGCCCAACAGGAGTTGAGATCTTAGGAATTGAGTCGTACTGCTCGTGCAAGAAGGTCATTATCAATTTTACTCCGATAAACATCAGAATTATTGAAAGACCCAGTGAAAGGTAGATGAGTCTGTCTAGGAGCCCCTTGACCAAGAAGTAGAGGGCTCTTAAACCTAGTAGCGCGAAGGCGTTAGCTGCAAAGACCAGGAATGGCTCTGAAGTCACGCCAAAGGTTGCTGGAATGGAATCAAGGGCAAATAGTAGATCTGTCGACCCGATAGCAATCATGACCAAGAACATTGGGGTCGCATAGCGAATCCCATCTAACTTGATAAAGAGCTTCGAGCCATGAAAATCATCAACCATGCGAATTCGGGAACGAATTCGCTTCACAACAGCGTTATCGCCTGGTTCTGGATCTTCATCCCAGTGCTTAAAGAGCCCGATACCAGTCCAGATAAGGATTGCTCCGAAGAGTACAAATGTGAAGCTAAATGCAGCAAGGGCTGCAGCGCCGACAGCGATAAACGCTGCGCGTAAAACGAGCGCGAGAATCACACCAATCAAAAGAACTCTCTGGTGATAGATGCTCGGAACCGCGAATTGAGCAAGAATGATGACGAATACAAAGAGGTTATCGACTGAGAGCGATTTCTCAACTAAGTACGCTGCGAAGTATTCAGTACCTGAAGTTGATCCATATTGTTGCCAGACCCAGATACCGAAGGCAATTGCAATACCGATATAGAACAGGGACCAACTAATCGCCTCTTTAAACATTACTTCGTGAGGTTTGGCACTGACTGTAAGCAAATCGACGACAATCAGAAGAAGAATTACACCAACTGTGACAGCCCAGATTGTTAAAGAAACATCCATGAAAAAACTCCTTGACTCGTATGTAGTGAACGTGGTCAAGGTCTTCCTAACCGAAAACTTCTCGGCCAGCGCCCCGGGTTTTTACACCGTATTGACGAGGTAGCTGTATCTAGGTACTCCCCTTAATTAATCTCAGGTTACTACACCACTCATGCACCTTCAACTTAAGATAGCTACATGGCGACATTTAAAGCACAAGTGCTTAGCGAGGTACAAGGTCGCCTTCCTGCTCTAGGAGATAAGAAGGTCGCTTTTGGGGCGCAGGCCTATATGAAAGATATCGCCCCATTTCTTGGTGTAAAGACTCCGGAACGACGAAAGTTATTTAAGAAGATCTTTAGAGAACTGCCCAAACCAACTTCGAAGGAGCTTGGCGAGACAGCTCGCGCACTCTGGAAATTACGAGAGCGCGATTATCACTATGCCGCATGTGACCTCATTGATTTCTTCATCGAAAGTGCAAATAAGAATTTTCTCAAAGATCATGTTGAATACTTGATTACTCAAAAATCCTGGTGGGACACAGTTGATACTTTGGGATCTGTTGCAATTTCGCCTTTGACGATTAAGTACCCATCAATTTCACTGATGAGAAGCTGGAATAAGAGTTCCAATATGTGGTTAAACAGAGCCGCCATTCAGCACCAACGAGGGCGCAAGACCAATACCGATATTCCTTTACTCCTTGAATTTCTTGATACGCATGCGGGCGAATCGGAATTCTTCATAGCAAAGGCAATTGGGTGGGCGCTGCGCGATTTATCGCGAGTAAACAACACAGAGGTAAAGAAATTCTTGAAGGCTCATCCAGAACTCAATCGAGTTGCGGTACGCGAGGCCCAGAAGCTCGGTTTCAATTAGCCTTAAATCGCTCTAGAATCGCCATCTAACGTCTTGAGGAGATTTCTATGAGCAACGTGGTCAACCACTGGATTAACGGCTCGGAATTCGTCAGCACCTCTGGCAGAACCTCTCCTGTTTACGATCCAGCGCTCGGTATTGAAACTAAGAAAGTTGCTCTCGCAAATAATGCAGAAATTGCTCTAGCAATTAAGGCTGCCAAAGATGCATTTCCTGAATGGCGCGATACATCTCTAGCCAAGCGTCAGCAAATTATCTTTACCTTTCGTGAGCTTCTGAATTCACGTAAAGGTGAGCTTGCCGAGATTATTACAAGCGAGCACGGCAAGGTTTTCTCTGATGCACTGGGTGAGATCACTCGTGGCCAAGAAGTCGTTGAATTTGCAGTGGGGATACCTCATCTTCTCAAGGGGTACTACTCAGAGAGCGTCTCAACAGGTGTAGATGTCTATTCCACTCGTCAGCCGCTAGGTGTTGTTGGAATCATCAGTCCATTTAACTTTCCAGCGATGGTTCCAATGTGGTTCTTCCCAATCGCAATTGCTGCAGGAAATACCGTTGTGATGAAACCATCTGAGAAAGATCCATCAGCATCAATCTGGATTGCCAAGCTCTGGAAAGATGCAGGACTTCCAGATGGTGTCTTCAATGTTTTAAATGGCGATAAAGAATCTGTTGATGGTCTGATTGAAAGCCCAGATGTTCAATCAATCTCATTTGTAGGTTCAACACCCATTGCAAAATACATTTATGAGAACTCTTCAAAGCATGGAAAGCGCGTACAGGCACTTGGTGGTGCAAAGAACCACATGCTCGTTCTGCCTGATGCAGATCTCGAGTTAGTTGCAGACTCTGCTATTAATGCAGGTTTTGGCAGCGCTGGTGAGCGTTGCATGGCTATCTCTGTTGTTGTTGCAGTTGAGCCAGTTGCAGATCAACTCATTGAAAAGATTGTCGCTCGCATGGGCAAGCTCGTCACCGGAGACGGTCGTCGCGGTTGCGATATGGGGCCTCTAGTCACTCGCGAACACCGCGACAAAGTTGCTTCTTATATTGAAATTGCCGAGAAAGATGGCGCAAAGGTTGTTGTTGATGGACGCAATCCACAAGTCAATGGTGAATCCGGTGGGTTCTGGCTTGGACCAACGTTGATCGATAAGGTCCCAACATCGTCAAAGGTTTATACCGAGGAAATCTTCGGGCCAGTACTTTCTATCGTCCGCGTAAAGAGCTATGACGAAGGCGTTGCACTTATTAACAGTGGAGCATTTGGAAATGGAACTGCAATCTTTACCAACGATGGTGGAGCTGCTCGTCGATTCCAGAATGAAGTTGAAGTTGGAATGATTGGTATTAACGTTCCTATTCCAGTTCCTGTCGCATACTACTCATTTGGTGGGTGGAAGAACTCACTTTTCGGTGATACTAAGGCACACGGCATGGAAGGCGTTCACTTCTTTACGCGTGGAAAAGCAATTACATCGCGATGGTTAGATCCAAGTCATGGCGGAATCAATCTAGGTTTCCCACAGAATTAATCAGATATAAATATGGCTACCCAATGGTTCTTTAAAGATGGCGAGCTCGCATCTGGTCCGTGGAACGTGCGGATCGATGCAGCTAATCCCCCTTCAAAACCATGGGCATATACAGGTATCCGCATCGGTGAAGTCAGCGCAGTGCAATCGTTAGAACTTCCTGCAGATAACAATGAACGCGTCATCTTTATCCTGGAAGGTCCAGAAGCTTTAGTTAAGTATCAGAGTGCAGGTAATTCATCAGCAGAACAGAGCCTTCGTGGACGCACATCTGTATTCCATGGGGCGGCAGATGTTCTCTATTTGCCAATCAATACTTCAG
>JBILBB010000145.1:0-3066 GCA_044353955.1 Candidatus Planktophila sp.
ACTTGGCTCTCTTGAGAAGATGCAATTAGAAGGAGTCACGGTTGCAAACGCATATGTGAAAGAGGCAAAAGCACAAGAGCGAGTTCCGGCTCCATGGAGTGCAATTGTTCTGGGGCTTGAATGCGGTGGCTCTGATGCACTCTCTGGGATCACGGCAAATCCAGCTCTGGGTGTAGCAAGTGATCGCCTCGTTGAACTTGGTGCGACATCTGTTCTTGGTGAGACCACCGAAATCTTAGGCGCAGAACATTTACTTGCAGCGCGCGCCATTGATCCTGAAGTTGGTAAGCGCATCGTTGCGATGGTCGCTCGTTATGAGGCATCGATTAACTATGAAGGAATTGATATTCGCGGCGCACAACCTTCACGTGGAAATATCGAAGGCGGACTTTCTACATTGGAAGAGAAATCATTGGGTGCGGCAAAGAAGGCAGGCAATGCACCGCTTACTGGTGTACTTGAATTCGGCGAGAAGCCAGTTACACCGGGGCTCTACTTTATGGATACACCTGGCCATGACATCGAACAGTTAGCTGGATTTGGTGCAGGCCATATCAATGTCGTTGTCTTTACATCAGGTCGAGGAACTCCAACCGGCTCTGCAATCATGCCAACGATAAAGATCTCAACCAATACTCCGATGTACTCATCGATTCCAGATTTGATTGATCTCGATGCCGGCACCATCGCAGATGGAGTTGAAACCCTTGCTCAAGTCGGAGAACGCATATTTAACGAAATCATTGAAGTCGCCAACGGAAGGCTCACAAAAGCTGAACTTGGCGGACATCATGAATTTGCATTATCTCGGATGTATAAAACCAAGATCGAGTAGATTCAATCCTTTCTCGATCTTGGTTTTTTACATATCATTCAATTAACGCTGTGACTTGTGGCGATCTGCCATCATATCCATCAGCGCAAAGAGCACGCCTGAGATAACGAATGTCATATGAATGCCAATACGCCATCCTTCACGGTTGGCATCGAAAGTTCCCTCTTTCATAAAGTCCTTAAGAAGTTCGATGACTGAGATTGCAACGAGTGAACCGATTAACTTAATCTTCAAGCCGCTGTAATCAACATGACCCATCCAGTGTGGGCGATCCTTCGCACCTTCTGCAACGGTGATCTTCGATACGAAGTTCTCATAGCCTGCGAAAAGTACGATGATGATGAGGTTGCCAAGCAATACTGTGTCGAGAAGTTCTAGAACCTGAAGGGTCACTTCACTTGTGGTTGCCCCCCGGACGTGAGTCATCATGTGCCAGAAGGCATCGAAGAAGCGATAGAGAATAGGCAAGAGCGCTAAGAGAAGGCCGACATAGAGTGGAGCCAATAACCAGCGCGCTGCAAAGATCATCTTTTCTAAGGATTGTTCAAGTTTTTCCATGTTGGAAATTATGGCAGGAGCAAGATTGAAATCAGAGAAAAGCGACTAGAAATGCCGAGGCAAGCACCTAGAGTTGCCCCGTGCATCAATTTAATGCGGAAGTTGAAGAGCTTGCAAAGGCTGTCATGGAGTACAGCCTCGAACGATTGAAATCTAATCCACCCCTTGATGGCCCTCGCAGCGAAAAAGATCTATATGAAGAACTCGGAAACACGATTACTCCTAAAGGTCTCGGTGGTAAGAAGACTCTCGATATCTTTACCGAAACACTCGCACTTGCCTGCATCTCGACAGATCATCCGCGCAACTTAGCTTTTATTCCATCTGCGCCCAGTGAATACTCAAACCTCTTTGATCTCGTTGTCGGTGCATCTTCTCTCTATGGCGGATCATGGCAAGAAGGAGCTGGTGCAGTCTTCGCAGAAAACCAAGCGCTGCGTTGGCTCAGCGATATGGTGGGGTTCCCACAATCTTCAGGTGGAGTATTTGTTCAGGGCGGAACAATTGGAAATCTTTCTGCACTCGTTGTTGCACGCGACCAAGCTCGTAAAGCACACCCCGATGTAACTCGATGGGTTATTGCATGTAGCGCCGAATCACACTCATCAATTACATCGGCAGCCCACGTTATGGATGTCGATGTCTTTAAGATTAAAACCAATGGCGAGCTTCGCCTTGATGGCGCACACGTTGGCCCAGCAATCGATGAACTTCACGCCACAACTTCCAAGCGCGTCTTTGCAATTGTTGGAACAGCAGGCAGTACCAACCTAGGAGTTGTCGATGATTTAGCATCTCTTGCCACTACCGCCAAAGAGCGTGGAATCTGGTTCCATGTCGATGGCGCATATGGACTTGCAGGAATCTGCGCACCCTCTGTGCGTCATTTGTTTAATGGGGTTGAACATGCCGATTCATTTATCGTCGACCCACACAAGTGGCTCTTTGCACCCTTCGATGCCTGCGCACTTGTCTATCGCAACCCAGCTCTTGCCAAAGAGACCCATACTCAACATGCAAGTTACCTAGAAACTCTGCATGATGATTCTTGGTCGCCTTCAGATTATGCAATTCACTTAACTCGTCGCGTGCGCGGTTTACCTTTCTGGTTCTCACTTGCAGCCCACGGAAGCGATGCATATTCGCAAGCCGTAGAAGCAGGTATTCGCCTTGCAAAAGATTCAGCCGAGTTGATTAAGGCCCATCCAAGCCTTGATCTAGTTATTGAACCAGAGCTATCTATCGTCGCATTTACCCGTAAAGGCTGGAGCCCGCAGCAGTATCAACAATGGGCTGATGATTTATTGGAGAAGCAGATCGGCTTTATTCCGCCATCAAAGCATGCGGGGGAGAGCATCTTGCGCTTTGCCTTTGTTAACCCTTGGACATCTATGGAAGATGTTCAGATGATCTTAGAAACTCTCTAAATAAAAGTTAGCGGTCTAAAAGGTTCTGCTTTGGATCATATGCAGAACCGTTGCGTCGCTTAGCAATTGCACTTAACGCCTCTAGCACCACGCGGTTAGCAAGGATCGCTGTGATATCAGCGCTATCAAATGCAGGTGCAACTTCAACCACATCGATTCCAACTACAGGTAGTTCGAGACAGATTCTGCGCACAGCTTCAAGAAGTTCGCGTGATGTCATTCCACCTGGCTCTGGTGTTCCGGTAC
>JBILBB010000020.1:0-11355 GCA_044353955.1 Candidatus Planktophila sp.
ATGAAGCGACAGAGGCTCTTCGTAAGGCGGCACTCGCGCAAGGTTTAGAACTTGTACTTGACGAAGGTGGCGCAGCTTTCTACGGTCCAAAGATTTCTGTGCAAGCTAAAGATGCAATTGGTAGAACGTGGCAGATGTCTACGATTCAAGTTGACTTCCAACTCCCACAACGTTTTGAACTTGAATTTTCTGCTGCAGATGGAAGTCGTCAGCGCCCCGTCATGATTCATAGAGCGCTCTTTGGTTCGATTGAAAGATTCTTCGGTGTACTTACAGAGCATTATTCAGGCGCATTCCCACCATGGCTTGCGCCGGTTCAAGTTGTTGCAATCCCAGTGGCAGATACCTTCAATGGCTACCTCTTTGATGTTGCAAAGAAATTGAAGGCTGCCGGAATTCGCGTAGAAGTCGATGCATCAGATGATCGCATGCAGAAGAAGGTTCGCAATGCCCAGATGCAAAAGGTTCCTTACATGCTCATCGCGGGTGAAGAAGATATGAATTCTGGCGCCGTTTCATTCCGTTATCGCAATGGTGATCAGAAGAATGGAATTCCAATCGCGCAGGCAATCGAAGAAATTTTAGAAGCCATCACAACTCGCAAGCAGGTTTAATTGATGCCGAATATAGATGGGGCAGGAATGCCAGATGGTTGGCAGAGACTTTGGGCCCCTCATCGCTTGGAGTATCTTCGTGGCGAGAACCGCCCACTAGAAGGAAATGAAGTTGAATGTCCTTTCTGCCGAATACCAACACTGAGCGATGAAGAAGGCCTTGTTGTCCATCGCGGAAAGAGCGCCTTCGTTGTAATGAATCTCTATCCATATAACCCAGGTCATCTCTTGGTCTGTGCATTTAGACATGTCGCTGATTTAACGGAGTTAACAGATGAAGAACGTCATGAGATAACTGATTTATCTGCTCACGCAATGGGTGTTATCCGTAAAGTCTCAAAGGCAGATGGATTTAACCTAGGTATGAATCAAGGCGCTATCTCAGGAGCAGGCGTTGCCGCACATATCCATCAGCATATTGTTCCGCGATGGTCTGGGGATGCGAACTTTATGCCGATTATCGGAAAGACGAAGGTATTGCCGCAGTTGCTGACAACTACGAGAGAAGAGTTAGCTGCTGCTTGGTAGTTGATTTATATAGTCAAGGACAATATCAACACCAAGTCCTGAAGTAAGATTGATTGGAATCGCCGGAAAGATTATTCCAGCGGCAAATGCACCATCTTCCATCTCTGACATCTGATTGAAATATTCTTCACGAAATTCTCGGACCAGCTCTTCATGTTCTGCATCGCAATGACGTAACGACTTAGGAGTTATTGTGTAATCGACAATCATCAGATCATCTAAACGAATCAACGCTGCAGGATTGCCATCATCACCGTGTAGCACCAAATATGGTGTTACTAACTGATCAAAGACTCGATTGGCAACCATCACAGCATCTTCAAAATCGAGCTCTTGCCCATCTAGCCCTGTCACGACAACAATTCGCGGGGTTTGGTAGTCATCAAGCGCAGACCAATGAGCAATCGTTTCGGCATCAATTCCCGCAGATGGATTGATAGCGAAGATAGCTAGATCCGTCTCAGAGCCTGGAGTTTGTCCAGTAACTCCACCGAAGGCAGTGGCCACGGCTTGAGGAGATGCTGAGACATGTCCATAAATATGGATACGTTTCACAGCGCCGGAGGTAGATGTTGGCATGAGGTAAAGCCTACGATGGTGCCGATGATTAGTGGGGCACTGAAACCGGCGGTTACACGATTAATAAATCCTGTAGCTCGATTTGCCCTGCGAATTGGTTTAACCCCTAACTCAGTTACAGTTCTAGGTGCTACCGGTCTTGTCTCATCCGCGCTCTTCTTTTATATCAATGAAGAGTATTTTGTTGGAACACTGGTTATCTCGTTCTTTGCCTTGAGCGATCTCTTCGATGGCGCGATGGCGAGAATCTCAGAAGAAGGTTCAAGCCAGTGGGGTGGATTTCTAGATTCCACAATTGATCGCGTCACCGATTCTGCAATCCTTATCGCAATTTTAATTCCGCTCACTGCATCGAGCGATGCGCTAACCCCCGTTGCGTTGACCACGCTCGTTACCGGCCTTCTAATTCCATATATTCGGGCCAAAGCGGAGAGTTTCAATATTCAATGTTCGGTCGGAATCGCAGAACGTACAGAACGTTTGATTATTCTTCTTACTGCTATTGGTTTTCATGGCCTTGGTGCTCCATATGCATTAGCTATTGGGCTTTGGCTTCTAGCTGCTTTGGGAGTTATCACTGTTATTCAAAGAGTAAGAACGGTATTCGTAGGTCTTCACTCATCATGAAGGATTCACTTTCAGCTCTCGCATATTTCGCTGGATGGAGGTTAGTTCGTACTCTTCCCGAAAGAAGTGCATATCGCCTTTTCTCATTTATTGGGCGAAGGGCTGTTAAGGCCAATGGCAAGAGCGTTCAACGTCTGCGATTTAATCTCTCCCGAGTCAAGTCTGAGCTATCAGAGATTGAATTAGAGAACCTTGTCTCTCGCGCATTTGATTCTTACCTGCGTTATTGGTGTGACACTTTTAGAATTCAAGATTGGTCGACGCAGCGCATGCAGGAGACGGTGACGCTGACGAATGGCCATCTCTTGATTGACCCCATGCGCTCAGGAAGAGGTGTTGTCATCGCTCTGCCTCATTCAGGCAATTGGGATCACGCAGGGGCTTACTTTTGTTCGATTGGAATTCCACTCGTCACTGTTGCAGAACGGCTAAAACCAGAGGCGTTATTTCAGAGATTTCTTGAATATAGAAATTCCATGGGATTTGAAGTTCTATCACTAGATTCACGATCCTTTGTCACCCTCATGAAGCGAGCTCGTGAGAAACGATTGATTGCACTTGTTGCAGATAGAGATTTATCTCGCGCTGGCGTAGACGTCGACTTCTTCGGTTATCCCTCGCGAATGCCGGCAGGTCCAGCTCTCCTTGCTGTGAAGACTGGAATTCCTCTCGTAGTGGCCCATGTTTCCTACACATCTACTGGCATTCACATTGATTTTACTGAGGTATCAGTACCTGAAACTGGAGATGAATCGGAGAAGGTATCTAAAGTTGTACAGGCGTGCGCTGATCTCTTTGCCCGAGGGATAGCTGAACATCCTGAAGATTGGCATATGCTTCAAAGGATTTGGATTGATGGCGATTTTAAGGAGCGCGAGTAATGCCACTAGCAAAAAAGCGCATCGGAATTGTCTGTCCTTATGGGTGGGATACACCTGGCGGAGTTCAGAGCCATGTCGGAGATTTAGCTGAATATCTCATTGCTCAAGGACACTTTGTCTCAGTGTTGGCTCCAGTGATTAATGAAGAAGCTATTCCTGATTACGTCATTAGCGCAGGAAGACCAATCTCGATTCCGTATAACGGCGCAGTTGCCAGGATTTTATTTGGACCGCTTGCATTTGCTCGAGTGAAGCAGTGGATTGGTAATGGAAACTTTGATCTCCTTCATCTTCACGAGCCGGCTATCCCATCCATTTCCTTATTGGCATGTTGGGCATCTGAGGGTCCGCTCGTTGGAACATTTCACGCAGCTTCAACTCGACAGAAGATTGCATTCGCAATTACACCATTTATTGAACCGGTGATTGAGAAGCTCACCGCAAGAATTGCAGTCAGCGAAGCGGCCCGTGAGACTTTGCAGATTCACCTTGATACAGATGCCGTAGTAGTTCCTAATGGTATTTATGCAAAGAGATTTTCCGATGCGCATACAGACCCTCGATGGTCTGGAAACACAATCGGTTTCATGGGTCGCTTTGAAGAGAATCGAAAAGGATTATCTGTGCTTATTGAGGCACTTCCGGCCATCATCGAGAAGATTCCCGATATCCGTGTAATCGTTGCAGGTCCAGGAAATCCGGCGACAATCCTTGAAGATATGGATCCCCATCTTCGCCAGAGATTTACCTTCCTCGGTCGGATCTCCGAGCAAGATAAGGCTAACTTCATGTCTTCGGTATCGATTTATGTTGCACCTAATACCGGCGGTGAATCATTCGGGATTATTCTCGCTGAAGCTTTAGCTGGGGGAGCATCGGTCCTGGCAAGTGATATTCCAGCTTTTGATTCGTTATTGGGGCATGGAAAGTACGGATCACTCTTTCAATCAGAGAATGCACAAGATCTGGCCAAGAGAGCTATCGAACTTTTGAATAACCCAGACCTTCGTACTGCAATTGCTAAAGCAGGACGTGAATATGCGCAGAGTTTTGACTGGGATGTGGTCGCTGAAAGAATTTATGATGTCTACGAAATGGCAATGGTCGGCCATGATGGAGTTACGCTATCTTCAGATAGTCGTGCATGGAATAAATTGTTGGGGAGAAATTGATGAATAAGTTTCTTGCCGCAGCATTATTTATCGCCGCTCTTGCTTGGTATCTCTCCTTTCTCGCAGGTCGTTTAGATCGACTTCACAATCGTGTTGAAACGAGTTGGGCTAATCTCGATGGGCTTTTGCAGCGCAGGGCTGCCATCGCAATTGAGATTGCTCGTTCAGAAATTTCAGATCCTGCATCCTCTCTCTTGCTTACCTTTGCAGCTCACCAAGCTCGCGATGCCAGCGTGCGCGATAGATCCCAGGCTGAGACGGGACTTACAGGTGCTCTAGGCATTTTGCTCGAAAGCTCCGGAGAAATTTCAACTCCTATTGAATTAGATTTAGTACGAGAACTCGATGATCTAACGCAGAAGATAAAGGTAGCTATTGCAATGCATGTCGAAGCTGTAGATAGAACGCAGATGGTCCGTAAGAAATTTCTCATCCGAATCTTTCGTTTAGCAGGCCATGCACCAGCTCCAGTGATTTATGAATTTGAAGGCGATGTCCTTTAGAAAACAGGCAACGATCGGCGTTGCGCTAATCCTCACTCTTGTCGCCTTCCTTTCATTCTCGCGCCCTGATTCATTTGCGCCTTTGAAGAACCCATTTGTAAAGAGTGAACCAATCAACTCCCTAAGTGGGTTGCCAGGGGGAGATGGACCAATTCTTGTAGTGAAGTTAGATGACACGCCATCAGCACATCCTCAAATTGGAATTGAAGAGGCAGATATCGTCTATATCGAACAGGTAGAAGGTGGACTCACCCGTCTCGCCGCTGTCTTCTCTTCTAAGATTCCACAACGTATCGGTCCTATTCGTTCTGCGCGAATTTCCGATATTGAGTTACTGGCACAGTTTGGCCGAGTGGGTTTTGCATACAGCGGTGCTCAAAGCAAATTAAGACCCGTCCTAGAGTCAGCAAATCTTATTAATGCAAGCGCTGAGAGAAATCCGGCAACCATCTATACAACTGACCCAACACGAGTGCAGCCATACGCGATGGTTTTAAGAGCAGATCTCTTACTTGATTCACTGAAAGCTAAGGGTGTGAAGTTAGAGGAATCAAAATCTGTCGGGTGGAAATTTGGAGATGCACCTAGCGGCGGAGAAGTAGTTACAGATATTCGCCTTTCATGGCCTGCAAGCTCATACGATGCGCATTGGTCGGAAGATCAAGGTCGATGGCTACTCGATCACGTCGGTGCTCCCAATTTTGCAGATTCAGGAGTACGACTTGGAGCATCAACGCTTGTGATTCAAAAAGTTGAAATTACTGACTCGATCTACAAAGATAAAGTTGGTGGAGTAACACCGTTCTCACCAACTGTAGGAACTGGCGAGGGATATATCGCCCGCGATGGAAAAGTTTTTAAAGCTCTTTGGAGCCGGCCGACTGAAGGCAGTGGCACGAAGTGGACCACTATCGATGGTGCTGAAATCTCCTTTAAGAAAGGCCAGATTTGGGTAGCGCTCATGGATAAGGAGCCTATTTTCACCAAGCCATCTGTGGATGCGACAAAGTCAGGTTCAAAGTAGACTGACGCTCCCAGCTACACCCCAGCAAATTAGGAGCAATTGATATGTCTGAAGCAACCGGTACTGCACGCGTTAAGCGCGGAATGGCGGAGATGCTCAAGGGTGGCGTCATCATGGATGTCGTCAATGTTGAACAGGCGAAGATTGCAGAAGATGCTGGTGCATGTGCAGTAATGGCGCTCGAGCGAGTCCCAGCTGACATTCGCGCACAAGGTGGCGTAGCTCGCATGTCGGATCCCGACATGATTCAGAAGATTCAAGCAGCTGTCTCAATCCCCGTTATGGCAAAGGTCCGTATCGGTCATTTTGTAGAAGCACAGATTATTGAAAGTCTCGGTGTTGATTACATCGATGAATCAGAAGTCCTCACACCTGCTGATTACACAAACCATATTGATAAGTGGAACTTCAAGGTTCCTTTTGTATGCGGTGCAACAAATCTCGGAGAAGCGCTTCGTCGCATCAATGAAGGTGCAGCAATGATTCGCTCTAAGGGCGAAGCTGGTACCGGCGATGTTTCAAATGCGATGACACATATGCGCACAATTGGCGGAGAAATCCGTCGCCTCACATCACTGCGCGAAGATGAACTTTATGTTGCAGCGAAGGAACTTCAGGCTCCTTATGCTCTCGTTAAAGAAGTAGCCGAGACTGGCAAACTTCCGGTAGTTCTCTTCACTGCTGGTGGAATTGCAACGCCGGCAGATGCAGCTCTCATGATGCAGATGGGCGCCGATGGCGTCTTCATCGGTTCAGGAATCTTCAAATCAGGAAATCCGGCTCATCGCGCCGCCGCCTGCGTAAAGGCAACTACCTTCTTTCAAGATCCAAAAGTTCTTGCAGAAGCATCACGCGGCTTAGGTGAAGCGATGGTCGGAATTAATGTGGCAGATATTCCGGTTCCGCATCGTCTTGCTGAGCGCGGTTGGTAAGCCCCACTTTCATAATGAAGGTTGGAGTTTTAGCTTTACAAGGTGATTTCCGCGAACATATAGCTGCGGCAGAAAATTGTAGTCATACAGCAGTTGCTATCCGACGCGAATCAGAACTTGCCGATATCGACTGCCTGATTCTTCCAGGTGGTGAATCAACAACGATTATCCATCTTGCGCAAACATTTGGGCTCTATGAACCATTGAAGAAGAGAATTTCAGAGGGGCTGCCCGTCTACGGTTCTTGTGCAGGCATGATTCTCTTGGCCGAGAAAGTTATTGACGGAACACCTAATCAGAAAACTTTTGGTGGCTTAGAGATCACGGTTCGACGCAATGCCTTTGGTCGCCAAGTTGAGTCATTTGAGAGTGAGCTTGAATTCAACGGCAAGAAGATTAACGCGGTATTTATTCGTGCTCCATGGGTTGAGAAGCACTCGGAGAAGGTTGAAGTACTAGCATTTGCTGCTGGCCACCCAGTAGCGGTGCGGCAAGGCAAAGTTCTGGCAACGAGTTTTCACCCTGAATTAACCGATGAATTAAGCGTTCATCGCTACTTTTTTGAAGAGATCTGTAAAGCGAGATAAAGTTTGACCATTAGGGAGAGCTAGCTCCCCTCGAAGTGATTGAGGTGTTTTCATGTCAGGCCATTCCAAATGGGCAACGACAAAACATAAGAAGGCTGTCATTGATGGTCGTCGTGCAAAGAATTTTGCTAAGTTAATTAAGGCAATCGAAGTAGCAGCTCGAAATGGCGGGCCAGAAGTTGATGGAAATCCAACCCTCTTCGATGCGATTGCAAAGGCTAAGAAGAATTCAATGCCCGCTGACAACATTGAGCGTGCAGTAAAGCGTGGAGCTGGTCTTGAATCCGGTGGCGCTGACTGGCAGACGATTATGTATGAAGGCTATGGACCAAATGGCGTTGCAATCATGATCGAATGTCTCTCAGATAATCGCAACCGAGCAGCCTCTGAAGTCCGCGTTGCAGTAACTCGCAATGGTGGAAGCATGGCTGATCCTGGTTCAGTGTCATATCTCTTCAATCGCAAGGGCGTCATCATCGTCAATAAGGCAATTGGCGCAACTGAGGATTCAATCTTGGAAGCAGCTCTCGATGCTGGTGTAGAGGAAGTAAATGACCTCGGCGAATCATTTGAAGTCGTCTGCGAAGCAAGTGATTTAGTAGCTGCTCGAACAGCCCTGCAGACCGCCGGCATTGATTATGAATCTGCTGATTCATCGTTCTTGCCATCTATGCAGATTCCGCTGGATGCCGAAGGGGCGCAGAAAGTTTTTGAACTCATCGACGCAATTGAAGAACTTGATGATGTGCAGAATGTGTACTCGAATTTTGATGTATCAGATGAGGTTATGGCGAGCCTTTCATAGGCATTAGGGCTCTGAACGCCTAGGCTTGGAAATTATGAGCCATCCACATATCCGAGTTCTGGGCGTTGATCCAGGGCTCACTCGTTGTGGAATCGGTGTGGTTGAAGGATCGGTCGGAAAACAACTTTCACTTGTTGGCGTCGGTGTCATCCTTACTCCGGTAGATGCTCCGCTTGAGAGACGACTTCTTCAACTTGAGGCGGAACTTGAAGAGTGGATCTCTCTCCATAAACCAGATGTCATTGCAGTTGAACGAGTTTTCTCTCAACATAATGTTCGAACTGTTATGGGCACTGGACAGGCAGCCGGTATCGCTTTACTGGTGGCTGCTCGCCGAAACATTTCAGTAGTAATGCACACACCATCTGAAGTCAAGGCTGCGGTCACAGGTTCAGGTCGAGCAAATAAGGCACAGGTAGCCGAGATGGTGAAGCGATTACTCAACCTTGAAAGCATTCCTAAGCCTGTCGACAGTACCGATGCACTGGCACTTGCGATTTGCAATATCTGGAGAGGCTCGGGAAATTCAAAGATTGAAGAGGCGCTTAAGAGCGAAAAGAGCCGTTTAGCAAAATTGGTGAAGAAATGATTTCGCTCGTAACGGGGATTGTTCGCTCTATCGCATCAGATAAAGCGGTTATTGAGGTCGGGGGAGTTGGGCTATCTCTCTCAATCACTTCGCAGACCAGTTCCCAACTACACCTAGGCGCAAGTGCTCAACTATTTACATCCTTGGTGGTTCGAGAAGATTCACTCACGCTCTTTGGTTTCCTAGATGATCAGAGTCGAAATACCTTCGAACTTCTTCAGACAGTTTCGGGAATTGGTCCAAAAGTTGCTTTGGCAGTTATGGGATCGCATACCGCTGAATCACTTGCGAAGGCGATTGCGCAAGAAGATATTAAAGCGATTGAGAAAGTTCCTGGAATAGGAAGAAAGGGTGCTCAACGATTAATCCTTGAGTTAAAAGGCAAACTTACTGATTTTGGATCTGCTGGCGTATCGCATGTACATCAACCAGTCTGGCGTGAGCAGTTGATGTCAGCTCTCATCTCACTCGGATACTCATCAAAAGAGTCTGATACTGCAATTAACGAAGTGCTTGCGCAGTACAGCGAACAAGGAATAGATCCTTCAACACTAGAACTCTCTGAACTCTTAAAGAGAGTACTCCAGTCAGGACGTAGAAGTTAAATGAGTGAAGATCGTTTAGTTTCAAGTCAAACATCCGGTGACGAGTCTTCAATAGAACATGCTCTTCGCCCCAAGACTCTCAATGATTTCATCGGTCAGCACCGTGTTCGAGAGCAGATTGATGTTCTTCTCTCTGCGGCCCGCAAGAGAGGTTCCGCAGCCGATCACATCTTGCTCAGCGGTCCGCCAGGGTTAGGCAAGACAACCCTTGCCATGATTCTGGCATCCGAAATGCAGACTCCAATACGTATAACCAGTGGTCCTGCCATTACGCATGCTGGCGACCTTGCAGCAATTCTCTCTTCGCTAGTTGAAGGAGAGATCCTCTTTCTCGATGAAATTCACCGCTTACCGCGACCAGCCGAAGAACTTCTCTATCTTGCTATGGAAGATTTTCGAGTAGATATCGTTGTAGGTAAAGGGCCGGGTGCGACAGCTATCCCACTTCAACTTCCACATTTTACTTTGGTGGGTGCTACAACACGAGCCGGGCTTCTTCCATCTCCTCTGCGTGATCGCTTTGGATTCACAGCTCACCTAGATTTCTACGAATCTTCTGAACTCGAAGAAGTGATTTCAAGAAGCGCAGCTCTACTTTGTCTAGAGATTGATAAGAAAGCAATTGCAGAGATAGCTGGTCGTTCACGGGGAACTCCACGTATTGCCAATCGATTACTTCGAAGAGTTCGCGATTACGCGCAAGTCAGAGGCAACAACAAGTTGACCCACGATGATGCCTTTAAGGCGCTACTCATGTATGAAGTTGATGAGAAAGGCCTTGATCGACTTGATAGATCAGTTCTCCTAGCTCTTATCGATCGATTTAATGGTGGGCCAGTTGGTCTTTCAACGCTGGCAATTGCTGTTGGTGAGGAGACCGAGACCGTCGAATCGGTTGCAGAGCCTTTTCTAGTCCGTAATGGGTTTATGGCGCGTACCCCAAGGGGCAGAGTTGCTACAGCACTTGGTTGGGAACATATGGGACGAACACCACCCGCGGGGATTCCAACGATTTTCGACACACCAGCGCCTGAAGCCTAGACTCTGCTCCTATGTCCACACCTACTAAACCAGTGAAGACCTCGAGTCGCCCATTACGTGCACTTCTCCTTCTAGCGATTATCTTCGTTGGATTGATCGGAACTGTCCTGATCCAAGGATCGACCTCAGTTCGACTCGGTCTCGACCTTCGCGGCGGAACGAGCGTCACGCTCCAACCTCGTGCATCTAACGACTCAAATAAAATTACCTCTGAAGCAATCGACCAAGCTGTTGAAATCATTCGTCAACGCGTGAACTCACTTGGTGTAGCAGAGTCTGAAGTAACAGCCCAAGGAAGTGGAACAAACCGTCAGATCGTTATCTCTGTTCCTGGAGATTCTGGACGTCGCGTTGTAGATCTTGTAGGGCAGACAGCTGAACTACGTTTTAGACAAGTTCTCGCTGAATCATCTGCCCTCGGTGGTTCTGGGACAGATACTGCGACTCCGTCTTCTGGCGTGAGCGCTGCAATCAACGCACAGTTCGCAGCACTGGATTGCACCAACCCAGCAAGCTTGCAAGGAACTGGCGCCGATGCACCAGCTGACACCATCGTTGCATGTTCGCGAGAAGGTGGAAGCAAGTACATCCTCGCTCCAGCAGAAGTTTTAGGCCAGCAAGTTTCCAAGGCATCATCAGGAATTGACCAGCAAGGCGCAAGCGCTTGGTTTGTTTCGCTGACATTTAATGGTGAAGGTACAAAGGCATTTGGCGCTCTTACATCACGCGTGACATCACTTCCATCACCTCAGAATCAAGTTGCAATTGTTCTCGATGGACTTGTTGTATCTGCTCCAGTAATCAATGAAGCGATTCCATCAGGAAATGATCAAATCACTGGTTCATATAACCAAGTTGAATCTGCAGA
>JBILBB010000021.1:0-11267 GCA_044353955.1 Candidatus Planktophila sp.
AAATGCTCTGGGATCGAATCCCAGAAGTTCATGGCGAAGAACGTGCAAATACTTATTACGAACTCTCTGCCCGAATCTTTGCTCGCGGTCAATATGACGAAGCGTTGGCGCTCGCAGAAACTGCGCGAGATATTTTCTCGGAACTTGGGGCTGCAGCACCTAGCGAAGGTTTAGCACAGGCGTACTCTGCAATTGGTTATAACCTCAATCAACTTAAGCGCATGGATGAAGCTGCAACTGCAATGAGCCAAGCTGTTGCAATTCTACGCGAGAACAAATCTCCCATTGCACTTGAACTCGCCTGCACGTTGGGCGAGTGGTGGTACTCATCAAAGAATTACGAAAAGGTAATTGAAACTATGTACGAGTGCTCGCAAGAGCATCTCGTTGATGGAAATACCATCGGTGCAGCAAATGATATGCATCTCATCGGTTGCGCACATCGCGAGCTTAAGAATTACAACGAAGCAGTTATCTGCTTCCAAGAAGCACGCAAGATGTTTAAGTTAGAAAAAGAAGTAATTCACATCGCTCGCTGCGATCAGAAGATTGCATCTTGTTATGTAGAAATCGGTGAGGGAGAGAAAGCTCTTGAAGCTGCGCGTAAAGCGATAGATGTCTTTGAAACTGCACACGACCATACCCGCGAAACATTTGCGCTCTTTGAGTACGGCAAAGCTGAAGTTCTTCTAGGCAAGCTAGAAGATGGCCTAGCAACTCTTGATGGTGTGCTTCAGATTATCGCTGATGACGAACCAAAGGATTTCGACTTTATCCTCGATATTGAAACCCGCATGGTTACAGTGATGCGTCAGTTAGGCCGTATGGATGAAGCTGATGAAGTTGAAAGACGCCTTGCATCAGTTCGTGAAGCACTTAAGGAAGATGAAGCGCCCAATGAAGATGGATTTACAGCGCCTCTTTAAGATTTACGTGGCAAGTGCTGCAAGGCCCAGTGGTACATAGCTATTGCGCCTGCAGCTGATGCGTTCATAGAACGTGTTGAGCCATATTGCTCGATTGCATAGAGAACTTCGCAGATCTCGATTCCTTCATCTGACATTCCAGCGCCTTCTTGGCCAAAGAGAAGAACACATCTCTCTGGCAGCGCTGCGCCCTCGAGGTGCTTAGAAGAAGGCACATTATCGATACCGATAATTGGGACTTTATTCTCCTTGCACCACTGTGCGAATTCGGCCACTGTCGGGTGATGCAGGACATGCAGGTAACGATCGGTGACCATTGCACCGCGCTTATTCCAATCGCGCTTGCCGATGATATGAACCATAGCAACATTAAATGCATTTGCGGTTCGCACAACTGAACCAATATTTAAATCATGCTGCCAATTCTCAATTGCAATCTGTAATTTATGTCTCTTTGAATCGAGATCAGCGACAATCGCTTCAACGCTCCAATAGCGATAGTGATCCAAGACGTTGCGTCGGTCACCATTTTCAAGGAGCTCTGGGTCATATTGCGCGCCAGTTGGCCAAGGCTTCCCATGTGGTCCAACGCCTACAACGGGAAAAAATTCACCGGGTCCAATGACGGCAGGTGTATTGATTTCCATGGTTGCACTCTAAACTTAATTCACTGCAATTACCAAAGTTTTCTTTCCCGAGGAGCCCCATGAAGAAGTGCACTGCAGTATTTTTCTGCCTTCTTCTTATTGCCCCTACATTTCTTTCAACACCGGCCAGCGCACTTGATCCAAAGAGCGTTGCATCTGTCTTCACGAAGTACATCGAGAATAAAGGTTTAGCTAATCCTTCGGTCGTAGTCATTGATGGCCAAACAGGTGAGATTGTCTTTGAAAAGAATCCAAACTCATTGAGAAAACCTGCTTCACTACAAAAGTTATTTACTGGGGTTGCAGCTGTAAACCACCTACAGATGGATCAGACCTTCACGACATCCCTCTGGAGCGGAAGCGATAGTAAGACCGTTGTCATCCAAGGTAGTCGCGATCCCTGGGCTTCTCCATACACCTCAACGGCAAAGAAATTCGGTCGAACCTCACTGCCCAGATTTGAGTACTACGCGCTAAAGACTTTGAAAGAGCTGAATGGCGGCGGGGTGAAGAAAGCAACAATTTATTACTCACGACTCTTTGCAGGAGATGTCGCAACGATTAAAACACTCTTTCGCAAGCATGGCGTCACTGCACTAATGAAGCCAGTGAGTGCGCAGGAAGCAGTAGAGCGCTCATCGACCTTAGTCATCGATTCAACATCTCCTACGCTGGAAGATATGCTCAATTTCGCGCTCGTCTGGAGCGACAATGTTCTATCGGAGAGAATTGCGCGTCTCGCATCTTCAGCCGCTGGACATGGACTCACCGAATCGGGAGTTGAGGCAACATTTAATGAACTCCTTACATCCTTCGACTTAGATACAACAAAAGTTGTTGTAAAAGATGCGAGTGGGCTTTCAAGGAAGAATCGCGTGACCGCCATGCAAGTGGCAGAACTCTTAGTCAAAATTCGTGACGAAGGTAAATATGCGCCAGTAGTTAATGGTCTCCCAGTTGGTGGAATTTCAGGCACCTTAGAGAAGAGATTTGTGAAGACCGCGCCAGGTGCAGTCGGACTTGTGAAGGCAAAGACAGGTACCTTAAATGGAACAGCGAATTTAGCCGGTTATGTTGAATCGGGAGATCATGAATATGCCTTTGTCATCATCGCCGATAAGTTGCCACGCACTTATTCAGCAGGCGAGAGGGCGAGAGCGATTGTTGATCGAATCCTCGGCAAAATCGCGGCTCCATTCATTGCACTCTTTAATTTAGATGATGCCGAAGGCGATAGCGAAGTTGAAACTGAAGCAGAATTAGTTAGTTCTGAAACACCTTAACTGAGCCCTCGTAACAAGCAACCCAAGTTCTATTTGTCTCATTATCGTAAGTAATTCCGATTGGTTCTTTGCACACTTTGATTCTCTGAACCTTCGATAAATCTGAAGAACGTAACTTGGTCACGGTACCGCTGGTGTAGTTAACAACGAAGAGCGCAGAGCCATCTCCGCTGATTGCCAAGCTTCTAGCTGTAGCGCCAGTTTTGACGCTCTTTATCGCTTTATTGGCCTCAAGGTTCCAGGAAATAACTCTTCCTGAAACATTAAGGGTTGCATAAAGGGTCTTGTTATCTGGTGAGAGTTCGACTGCCCGTGGATTTACACCGATAGGAATGAGGGTCTTGCTGAAGTCGGTGAGATCAATTCGGTGGATATTGCTTCCACCCATCTCAACAACATAGGCATAAGAGCTATCGGCAGAGATTGCGATTCCACGTGGGTAGCGACCAATCTTGATTGTCTTTATAACCTTCTCTTTCTCAACTGAGATTACCGAGAGAGTGTATGAGCACCAATTGCTTACCAAGATGTATTTATTGTCAGGTGTCACCTTTACAACTTTAGGGACAGATCCAACCGCATAGGCAGCATCTATTTTGAGTGTCTCTAGATCTAAGCGCGATAAGTAGCTCTTGTCGTAGCCATCAGCTGGAGAACACTTGTCGGTGCCCTCCTTCTTGAATCCCTCTCCGTACATCGCGTAATTTGTGAAGTAGAGATATTTGCCATCAGGTGAATAAGCACCTTCTACCGGCGAACCTTTATGCAGACCGCTAAAACCTGAAACGCCTAGCGATGCAAAATCAACTGTGTCTTTCACATTCTTCACGAGTTCCAGTGATTCAGAGTCAAAGATTGAAACGCTGTGGCTGTACATCATATTGTGGGCGCTAACTAACCCAGTTTGTGAAGCAGCAACCGATTTTGGTGTCAAAGAACCAGTAAATGTCTTAACCAATTTCATCTTGCTCTCAGCGAAATCACTTGCAGGTGCTGGTGAGATTGCCGCAGATGTAATGAGAGCAAAGATAGAGATGCCGGCCGCGATCTTTACTGTGCGCATGCCGGCAAGAGTACTACCGGGGAGCAGCAGCCACAGAAGCAGTAGCTGTTGAAGAAACGTTGGATGTAATTGGAGTGATATCGGCAACAGCTTCCTTAAAGGGAACTGAGAATTGAGATGATTTTGGCTGTCAGTGCTGGGTACTCTAAGTGCGTGAACCTAGTCCGTGCATATATAGATTTGATGAAATTGCGCGTAGTAGAGCTTCTAATAATTACAACTCTTCCAGCGATGGTTCTGGCCCAAAAGGGTTTACCTGATTTTGGTCTCGTTGCAGCAACTCTTATAGGTGGAACGCTGGCTGCTGGTGCATCGAATGCATTTAACATGGTGATTGAAGCAGAGACCGATAAGTTGATGGCGCGAACTTCAAAACGACCACTGGTACTCGGCACCGTTTCGAAGAAAAACGCCACAGTGTTTGCATCGCTTCTTGCAATTCTCTCGCTTGTGATTTTTGAGCTTTATACAACGCACTTAGCAACACTTCTAACCGCGCTCGCAATTTTCTATTATGTAGTTATTTATACAATCATTCTGAAACCAAATACTTCACAAAATATTGTCTGGGGTGGAGCTGCTGGATGCATGCCAGTTCTCATCGGATGGGCCGCAGTCACCGGATCACTGACTTTGGTCCCCGTCGCATTCTTCTTTGTTGTCTTCTTCTGGACTCCACCGCATTTCTGGGCGCTGGCAATTAAATATAAAGACGATTACTCAGCTGCTGGTATTCCTATGCTGCCGTCAGTCTCATCGCAATCAAATGTAATCAGCCAGATGTGGTTTCACACTATTGCAATGGTTGTCTCATCGGCAGCGATGATTCAGCTCGCAGGTTTACCAATCTGGGCTTTCTGCGCAAATGTCTTACTTGGCGCAGTATTTACCTTCCAGTTATTTGCACTGAAGGAGAATTCAGAGAATTACAACAAGGTAGCTGCAGGAATTTTCCATTGGTCAATCACTTATTTGAGTTTATTCTCAATCTTGCTGGTGGTGGCTCAACTCTTAAGCGCTTGATCTAAATCCTTAATCAGATCATCAACATGCTCAAGTCCAACAGATAGGCGCAGTACTGAAGGCGTAATGCCCATCTCTGCCTGAACTTCGGGGCTTAAACGTCTGTGTGTAGTTGAAGCTGGATGAGTAATGAGCGATTTGCTATCTCCTAAATTATTGGAGATATCAATGATGCGAAGTGAATCCATAAATTTAAATGCATCTTTCTGGGAACCCGCAAACTCGATTCCTAAGGTCGTTCCGCCAGCCTTCATCTGCTTCTTGATGACTTCGCGATCTGGATGGGAATCAAGGCCTGGGTATCGAACAGATTTAATTGCCTTATGGCTCTCTAGGAATTCTGCAATTGTCTGCGCGCTTTCGGCCATACGAGTAACACGTAAATCCATTGTTTCAAGTGACTTTACCAAGACCCAAGCGTTAAAAGCGCTCAGCGATGGTCCAGTATGGCGAGTAAATGGAATCAATTTTTCATAGATGTATTCGAAAGACCCGAGTAGCGCACCAGCAAGCACACGACCCTGACCATCGATATGTTTTGTTGCCGAATACATAACAACATCTGCACCGAGTTCCAGTGGCTTCTGTAATACAGGCGATGCCATGGCATTATCAACAATTACCGTCGCACCAACTTTATGCGCGAGGTCACATACATAGCGGATATCAACGATTTCCATCAGAGGGTTACTTGGTGTTTCGATAAAGACAGCCTTTGCTTTCTTAGAGAGAGCTTTCTCCCATGCAGCTTTATCGTTTGCCTTCACTAATTCGTAAGTAACGCCCCATTTAGGAAGAATCTCCGTGATAACAACATGGCAAGAGCTAAACATCGCAGCGGAGGCAACAATGTGGTCACCGGCTTCAACTATGCAGGCGAGAGATGCAAACATCGCAGACATTCCAGAACCGGTGGCAATGCAATGCTCTGCACCTTCGATTGCTGCAAGGCGCTTTTCGAACATTGAAACAGTTGGATTATGAAATCTGCTGTATAGAAAATGATCTGTCTCATCGGTAAATGAATCGACCGCTTCTTGAGAATCTGAATAGGTAAAGCCACTTGTGAGAAAGAGTGCTTCTGATGTTTCACCAAAACCGGAACGAGCTAATCCTTCGCGCACTGCAGCTGTCTGTGGATTGATATCCCAATCAGGCTCGCGACGTTTCGGATGCTCGTGATAGCCCCAGACCTCTTTACTCATAGGCCTATCTTAATATTAGATTGGCTTAAGGTTTACCTGATAAATTGCCCACATGCCTAATCTTGCAATAGCTGTTGAAGATTTAAGTAAGAAATATGAATCCGGATATGCGGTCTCGCACGCTAATTTTGAAGTTCCACTCGGAACCATCTGCGGTTTCGTAGGTCCAAATGGCGCTGGCAAGACAACAACTATTCGAATGCTTTTAGGTCTGATCTCACCAACAGGTGGAACAGCAGAAATTCTCGGTCAATCAATTACTCATCCAGAGAAGTACCTCTCCCAAGTAGGCGCCATGATTGAAGGCCCTGCCTTCTATCCCGCACTATCTGGTGCCGAGAATTTGAAAGTTCTTGCAACGCTAGGCGGATTCCCTATCGAGCGCGTCGATGAATTAATCAAGACTGTTGGACTCGAAGGTCGTGGACATTCGAAATACAAGACTTATTCACTGGGTATGAAGCAACGCCTAGGTATTGCAGCTGCGCTTCTACCTAATCCAAAGATTTTAGTTTTGGATGAACCAACAAATGGTTTAGATCCAGAAGGTATTCAAGAAGTTCGAGACTTACTTAAGAAGTTGGCATCTCAAGGAACAACGGTCTTTGTTTCATCACATTTACTTTCAGAGCTGGAAATCATTAGCGAGTACATTGTTATGTTACGAAAAGGTGAAGTTGTTTTTGCTGGACCGCTACAAGAACTTATGTTGGCGCAGCAGCCACTGATTCTCGTTAAGACTGAGAAAGCGAGCGATCTGCAGAAAATTATTGAAATTGCTCAAGCTGATGGACATCACGCCGTCATCCGATCTGAAGTCGCGCATATCGAAGGCCCTGAAGTATGGGCTGGTGTCTTAAATAGGAAAGCCTTCGAAGCTGGCATAACACTTACTCAATTATCACCGCAGCTTCCAAATCTAGAAGAGACTTTCTTTGAGATGACAGGAGATCGCTCATGATTTGCGTGGTTTTAGCTGAATGGCGCAAACTTCGTCGCCCAACGTTATTCCTTGGAACTCTTGGCGCTGCACTCTTCTTCACGGGGCTGACAACATCTTTCCTCTACTTGATGATCGACTCTGAACAAGGAAATTCAGATCGAGGCCGTCAGGTAAGTCGCGAGATATTAAATCTTGCAAGCGGTTCTGTCTTTGGATTCGCATCTGTTGGTGGGTTACTTGGCATCATCGCGCTTTGCGTCTTTGCAGCTCAGACCGCGCAGGAGTACACATATGGAACGCTAAGAAACTTGCTTGTTCGACAACCAGGTCGAGTACGTCTACTCATCGGCAAATTGATAGCTATGAAGATATTTGCACTGTTACTTGTTGCTATTGCAGCAATTGTCAGCGTGGGTCTATCTGTGGCGCTTTCGGGTAGAGCAAAGGTCTCAACAGATCTATGGTTCACATCAGAAGGTGTTCAGGCAATTGGAGAATCGCTTCTCAATGTATCTATCTCAGTAATTTACTTTGGAATCGTTGGCATGGTCCTAGGGCTCTTACTACGCTCACCGATTTCAGCGATCTCAATCGGAGTTCTCTGGTTATTGATCATTGAAAATCTCATCGGAGCCGTGAAGCCAGTAACCCTCGATTGGATGCCAGGTAATCAATTATCAACGATTGCCCAAGGTGGTAGCCCAGATGTTTCATATTCGCATGCGTTAATCCTGGGAACTCTCTACGTATTTATCGGCGGAATCATTGCAACAGTGCTTTTCTCTCGAAGAGATGTGGCTAACTAGCGACACTTGGCCGATGGCGCTGAAATGTAACTCGCGCTCATTTATTCTTTAGCAATGCCTCGTAAGTTTCGCCTCATTAGCCTTGCCATGATTGCTGGGCTGACTTTGGGTTCGACTCCTGCGATCGCAAAACCTAAACCGACGCTTGCTGAGATTGAAGCGGCGAAGAAGGCAGAGGCTGCAAAGAAAACTGCGGCAGATGCTGCTGCAAAGAAATTAGCTGCAGCCAATACAACTCTTAGAACCCTTACCGCCAAGGCAAGCGCTGCTCGAGCGCTCTATCTCAAAGCACAACAAGAGTTAAATGTCGCAACCGCCCAAGCGAATGCAGCAGCTAAACATGCCGCCGAAACTGCAGAGGCTGTGCAAGAGGCGCATCGAGTCATTGGAAAGCTTGCTGGAAATGCGTACATTCTCGGTGGCTCAATGAGCGATATTGCTCCATTGCTCAGTTCGAATGGACCGCAAGATCTTATTGATCAACTATCAACTCTCAATACCTTAGGTGCACGAAATTCAACTGCCCTTGATCGATATAAGGCCGCTGAAGTAGTTGCTCGCGCTGCAAAGAAGAAAGCTGATGAGGCAAAGGCAGTGCAACAAGTTGCAACAGCAAAAGTTGCAGCTGCAAAGAAAGTTGCAGATGATGCGCAAGCACTTCAGCAGACCGAAGTAAATAAACTTCGTGCAGTTCAAGATAAGTTGATGAAAGAACTTTCCAAGGCTCGGTCGGTACGCGTCACTCTTGAACAGCAGAGACAGCTTGCACTCCTTGAAGAGAGCCAAGCAAATACTGCTGCAACAACGATTAATCAGGCGAAGGTCTGGCCAAATCTTGGCTTTAAGGGTCGAGCAACAAGTCGAACAACAGAAGCACAACGCGCTGCCGCAGTTGCATTTGCCAAGAAACAAGTTCTTGCACGCAAGCCTTATATCTGGGGATCAGAAGGTCCAAATTCATTTGACTGTTCGGGTCTTGTCTACGCGGCATATCGAGCCGCTGGTTTGGGATGGCCGAATTGGGATCGCCTTAACTCAGCGCTGTATTCAGGTTATACAAAGCATGTCTCACTTAACGAGTTACAACCGGGCGATCTCTTGTTCTACTCATATAAGGGAACGATCTCAACAATTCACCACATCACAATCTACGCCGGTGGCGGAATGATGTGGGAGGCGAATTCAAAGGGCAAGGGCCTTCTCTATTCAAATATTTATAGCGTTAAGGGGCTTATGCCTTTCGGTGGTCGGGTCTAGTCTTAACGCATGACTGATGCAATCGTTGAGATTCGCAGCGCTGTAAGAGTCCACCTTCAGCAACTCGAGGCCGGAGATACATTTCTAGTCGCCGTTTCGGGTGGAGCAGATTCTCTGGCACTTGCTTATGCACTTCTGAAAGAGGCGGAACCGTTAGCACTGCGTGCAATCGCAGTGACAATTGATCACCAATTGCAGAGCGAGTCTTCTAAAGTCGCGGAGAAAACTTCAGAACAACTTCGAGGATTTGGATATTCAGAAGTCAAGATTGAAAAGGTTGTCGTCTCACGAGAATCGGGAATCGAAGCAGGGGCACGTGATGCTCGCTATAACGCTCTCTCTGATCTCGCAGAAAAGTTGGGCACAAAGAAAGTATTTCTCGGCCACACTCGAGATGATCAAGCAGAGACTGTTCTTTTAGGTCTTGCGAGAGGATCAGGAACAAGATCGTTATCAGGGATGGCAGTTGAAAGCGGAATCTATATTCGCCCACTACTTTCAATTACACGCGAGCAAAGTGTTAAAGCGTGCGAAGAGATTGGCGTTGATTACTGGAGTGATCCGCACAATATCAATTCAGAATTTTCGCGAGTGCGAGTTCGCTGCGAAGTATTACCGGTGATGGAAGAGAAGATTGG
Source organism: Candidatus Planktophila sp. (assembly GCA_044353955.1). Lineage (GTDB taxonomy): Bacteria > Actinomycetota > Actinomycetes > Nanopelagicales > Nanopelagicaceae > Planktophila. The sequence goes on from JBILBB010000021.1 coordinate 9,792, forward strand.
TCCGGGTATTGCTGCGGCGCTTGCGCGAAGTGCAGCGCTCTTGCGCGATGATGCCGATGCCCTCGATGCCATTGCAGAGCAGGCAATCTCATCACTAGATCTCTCAGATTTGGATTGTCAGGCGCTCTCAGAGCTACCTCGGGCTATCCGCAGCAGAATCTTGCGGATGGCGATTTACGCTGCTGGAGCGCCATCAGGCTCCATTTCAGCCGACCATGTGGCTGCAATTGAGGCGCTAGTCACCTCGTGGCACGGTCAAGGAGCGGTGAGCTTGCCGGGTGGTGTGAAGGTTGAGCGAATTTCGGGCAGACTTTCGCTCTCAAACCCGTAGTTATAACCAAGGAGCGCACCCGGTGGATTTAGCAGCAGTCGGCACAGATGTTGAAAAGGTAATTGCAACCGAAGAAGAACTTGCCGCAAAGATTGCAGAACTCGCAGCGCGCATTGATGCTGATTACAAAGATAAATCAGTTCTCTTAGTTGGAGTTCTCAAGGGCGCAATTATGGCGATGGCAGATCTCACTCGCGCCATGCAGACTCATATCGAAATGGATTGGATGGCTGTATCTTCTTACGGTTCTGGTACCAAATCCAGTGGAGTTGTTCGCATCCTTAAAGATCTAGATCGCGATATCACTGGTCGCCACGTACTTATCGTGGAAGACATTATTGATACAGGCCTCACGTTATCTTGGCTAAAAGCAAATCTACTTTCTCGTGGTGCTGCATCGGTTGAAGTTTTCACTGTACTTCGTAAACCAGAAGCTGCAAAAGTTGAAGTTGATGTGAAGTATGTAGGCTTTGATATTCCAAAAGAGTTCGTAGTTGGCTACGGTCTTGATTTTGATGAGAAGTATCGCAACCTTTCATTTATCGGTGTGCTTGCTAAGCACATGTACTCATAAGGACATTTATGACTTCCCAGAAACCAAAGAACAAATCTTTCGCAGATAAGTTTAAGAAGAGCGATAAGCCGGCTGAGAAGAAGCCTGAACTGCCAAAGACACGCATGCAGAAGATTCTTCGCGGCCCACTCTTCTGGATTATCGTTGCAATTTTCGGCGTTTCAATCTTCGGTCAGATCTCTAGTGCAACAAATCGCTACACAGAGATTAAGACATCTCAAGCAATCGCAGCGATTTCGCAATCACAAGTTGAATCGGCAGTTCTTATTGATAGAAGTCAGAAGATTAAATTGGTTCTCTCTCCAGGGAATTCTTTTAAGGGCTCCACAAAGGTAGAAGCTTCCTATATTGCACGACAAGAACCAACGTTGATTGATGCGCTCAGTGCAAATCCACCAAGCAAGGGCTGGACAGTTGATGTTCCTAAGCAATCAATGCTTACAACATTCCTCTTTAGCTTTGGACCAATTCTAATAATTGGATTGCTCTTCTTCTTAATGTTGAGCCAAGCACAAGGTGGAAATCGAGTATTTTCATTTGGTAAGTCACGTGCAAAACTTCAGAATAACGA